>CAZKMF010000024.1:0-21089 GCA_964553975.1 uncultured Gammaproteobacteria bacterium
AGCGCAGCGCCTTCTTCAACGACTGTCGCTTTGTACAGCGGATCGTAGCGGTAGGCGGATTGATGGTTGATGCAGGCCGTCGAAAGACCGAGGCGGTGATAGACACGGCCCATCCAGCCGGCGTCGCGACGCGCGAGGTAATCGTTGACCGTGATGACGTGCACGCCCTTGCCTTCGAGCGCGTTCAAATAGACGGACGTCGTGGCGACGAGCGTCTTGCCTTCACCCGTGCGCATTTCGGCGATGCCGCCTTCGTGCAGCACCATGCCGCCGAGCAGCTGGACGTCGTAGTGGCGCTGGCCGAGCGTGCGGCGGGCCGCTTCGCGTACCAACGCAAAAGCGACGGGCAGGATCGCATCGAGCGTTTCCCCGTTCTTCAAGCGTTCTTTGAGTTCGCCGGTCTTGGCGGCCAGGCCGTCGTCCGAAAGCGATTGAATTTCGCTCTCGAGCGCGTTGATTTTTTCGACAACGGGTTTGAGGCTGGCAATGACGCGGGCGTTCGGATCACCGAAAATCTTCCGGAAGATGGACATGCGGAGTTTAGCCGTGGCGTTCTTTTTCTTTGATGACTTCGCGACCGAGCGTGCGCACCGCTTCTTTGATGACGGTGTAGAGATCTTCGCCGACCTCTTCAACACGGAGCGTCTTGCCGGGGATCTGCAGATTGATCTCGGCGCGGAAGACGTCGCCCTTTTGATGATGATTGGTCGTTTTGCCGACTTCGACGTTGGCGGATGCGACTTCGCCGTAGCGCACGACAAGCGCGTCGAGAGACGCGAGGTCTTTCTCGACGGCATCCCTGATGGCGTCCGTGAGCTCAATACCGGTGGCTTTGATGCGGTCGATGGTCATAAGAAACGCGTATTTAGTGGCTTTAGTTTAAATGAAAAGGCCGCCCGATGCAAGGGCGGCGCTCTCATCTTCGTCAAGAGCGGCGGGACGCGCGGGTTAAACGGCGAACGCTCGTTCCGGCGCTTCGGCGCGGACGCGCTCCAGATCGGCGTCGACCATCATGGCAACGAGCTCCTCGAACGATACCTTCGGTTTCCAACCGAGTATTTCAGTCGCCTTTTGCGGCGAACCTTTGAGGGCGTGGATTTCGGCCGGACGCTTGAAGCGCGGATCGATGCCGACCAAGTCGCTCCAATTTTCGATGCCGACGTGGCGGAAGGCGAGATCGAGGTATTCGCGGATGGAGTGCGGCTCCCCCGTCGCGACCAAGTAGTCGCCGCCTTCGGGCTGCTGAAGCATCATCCACATCGCTTCGACGTAATCGCCGGCGAACCCCCAGTCGCGTTTGGCGTCGAGGTTGCCGAGCATGACCTTGTCTTGAAGCCCAAGCTTGATGCGGGCGACAGCGTCGGTGATTTTGCGCGTCACGAATTCGATGCCGCGAATCGGCGATTCGTGATTGAAGAGAATGCCGTTCGACGTATGCATGCCGAAACTCTCGCGGAAATTGACGGTCATCCAGTAGGCATACACTTTGGAGATGCCGTACGGGCTGCGCGGGCGGAAAGCGGTCGTTTCCGTCTGGATGCCGTTGTCGTGATTGTTGCCGAACATTTCGCTCGTGGCCGCCTGATAAAACCTACCGGTCGGCTGGTGATACTTGAGCGCGTTCAAAAGATGCAGCACGCCGAGGCTGTTGACTTCGGTCGTGACGCGCGCCAGATCCCACGACGCGCCGACGAACGATTGCGCCGCCAAGTTGTAGACTTCGGAAGGACGGATCGAACGCACGAGGTGCAAAAGCGAACCCTCGTCGGTCATGTCGCCGGTCACGAATTCGATCTTGTCGGTCACGCCGAGATAGTCGGCATTTTCGAAATTCGGGGCCGAGTGGCGCTGCATCAAACCGAACACCTTGTAGTCTTTTTCCAAAAGCAGCTTGGCGAGATACGGGCCGTCTTGGCCGAGGATACCGGTGATGAGGGCGGTTTTCTGCATAGTCCAGGCAGCGTAACGAATGTTTAGAAACCGAGCAACTGCACTTCCTCTTCGAGCTGAATTCCGTATTCGTCGCGGACACGCATCTTGATCAGCGAAATGAGCTGCAGGATATCGGACGCGGTCGCCTTGCCGAGGTTCATGAGGAAATTTCCGTGTTTGTCGGACACCTGGGCGCCGCCGATGCTCTTGCCTTTCAGATCCGCTTGTTCGATCAGCCAACCGGCCGGCAAGCGTTTCGCTTTAAGAAACGCTTCCGGCACGTCGACGCGCGTTTTGAGTTTCGTCAATTCGCTTTCGTCTTTGAAATCGAAGTTCTTGAACATGCAGCCAGCCGAAGGCGCGTCGCTCGGCTGATCGGCTTTGCGCTGCGCGAGGACCGCGTCAATTTTTTCCAGACAAGATTCTTTCGGCGCCAACACAAATTCAAACGTTGCTGAAAGAACAATGTCGGTAGTGTGTTTGAACACTGATTCACGGTACCCGAATCGGCAATCACTGTTCGTGAGACGCACACGTTCGACGTCTCCATTCGCGACACGCAGCACTTCGACAGACGCGAGCGTGTCTTTCGTTTCGCCGCCGAAGCAGCCGGCGTTGCCGCGTACCGCGCCGCCGATCGTGCCAGGCAAGGAAACAGCCCATTCGAAACCGGTCAAACCGGCTTCCGCCGTCTTGCGCGCCAAAAAACCGGACAAGACGCCCGCTTCGGCCGTCGCGCGCGTGCCTTCGATGTTCCAATTCCGATTAGCCGCTTGGATCACGAGACCGCGAAAACCTTCGTCGCTCGGCAGCATGTTGGAACCGCCGCCACAGATCGCGAACGACACGCCGTCCGCGAGCGCCGCCTCGACCGCGCCAACGATCTCGTCGGACGTTTTCGCTTCAAAATAAAAATCCGCAGGGCCGCCGATGCGAATATGGACATGCTTCGCGAGTGGCTCTCCTCGTTTCAATCGATCGCCGCAAAAAGCTTCCAAGTGTTCAGCGGACATATTCCGAAATCGCGACGCGATACACGGCGTCGATGTCAGCGCCGACGTTTTCCCAACGGAATTTGTCGATGCTTCCAGGCGCCGCGGACGAAAAGCGTTTCCACGTTTCCTCGTTGCCGAGAATATCCTTGATCGCCGCCGCCAGCGTTTCCGCTTGGCCTGGCGGCACGAGTCGGCCGTTCACGCCGTCTTGAATGACGTCTTCGGCGCCGGATTCCAAGCAACCGATCACCGGCAAGCCATAAGCCATCGCCTCCAGATAGACGAGACCCAAGCCTTCAAAAGCCGTACCACTGTGCTCGGACGGCAGCACGAACAAATCCGCGTTGGCGTAAAAGGCGTTCAACGCTTCTTCGGACACGCGCCCGTGAAACGTCACTCGATCTTCAAGACCGAGTTCTTTGAGACGCGTTTCAAGTTTTTGAACGTAGGAACTTTCATCCTTCGGACCGACGCAGTCGGCGCGGAAGGCGAAGCCTTCGTTCTTGAGCGCGCCGAGCGCTTCGAGCAGCGTGTGAAATCCCTTGCGCGCTTTGATCGCGCCAACGGCCAAAATGCGCCGCTCGGCGCTGATCGCGTCTTTTTTCGGCGCGTGCGCGGGCGGCACGAATCCGCCGTAGACAATCGTCGTCTTCGCGTCCTTCACGCCGCGTTCAAACACTTTCAACGTGTAACGGCTCAAGATCGCCATCCGGCCGGCGCGGCGAAAAGCGAGACGATACAACCAGCGCACCGGCTTCGAATATGATGCAAGATCGGCAAACGTGCCGCAGACGGAGACAACGAACGGTTTGCGAAGGATGAGCGACAAGAAAAACGCGAGTGGCGCCGCCGGTTCGATGACGGCGTGGATCACGTCGCAGTCCTTCAACTCTTTGCGCAGCGCGAAGGCGTCGAGCAACGCCAAGAACGGCTGCTTCCAGCGGATGTCCTTCGAACGCAGTCGCGCGGGATCGGGCGCGATCACGTTCGCTTCACCGTTGCGGCGTTTCGCTTCGGCCAAAAAACCGGCGGCGAACCGGCCCCAGCCGATCGTCTCATCGAACGTCGTGGTGAGAAATGCGACTTTCATGGAGTGACTTTCCCTGAGCGTACTCTAAAGAAAAAACCGGAGCAACAGGCTCCGGTCGCGTCAGCTGAGAGTCGGAACGAACTTGGCGAGCCAGTCGAGGACGTGGATCGAGGGCTTCCAGCCCATGGCGGTCGCCCGGGCGATGTCGGCCTCGTGCCGCTCGACCTCGAAGCCGCGCCGCGGGATAAACGTGAGGCGGCTCTCGTCGTCGCCGACGATCGCCTTCGCGATCTGTTCCATCGTGGTCACCTGTCCGGTGCCGACGTTGATGATCTCACCCTTCAGGTAGAGATCGGTCTCCGCCGCCAGGACGAAGGCGCGGGCCACATCCTTGACGTAGACGAAGTCGCGCTGTCCGGTGCGGAAGCTCGACTGCGCCGTCGTCTCGGTGAGCTTGATCGGCTGGCCGCTGATCTTCGCGCGGAAGAACGCCGACATCGCCGTGTCCGGCCGCTGATTCTCGCCGAAGACCTGGAAGAGGCGCAGCGAGGCGGTCGGCAGGCCGTAGCGGGCCGTCCACATACGCAGCGCGTGCTCGCCGGTCAGCTTCTGCCAGCTGTACGGCTCGATCGCGTCGGGCGGCATCTCCTCGCGCCAAGGCGTGGGGTTGTTGCCGTAGAGCGACGCCGTCGACGAGAACACGACCTTCTTCACGCCAGCCTTCGTCGCCCAGTTGAGCAGGAAGGCCGTCATGTCGATGTTGTCGCGCGTCGTGCCGAGCGGATCTTCGATCGAGTGCGGGATGTTGGTGACGAACGCGAGATGGATGACGTAGTCGACGCGCATCCTCTCCGGCGTCAGATCGCGCACGTCCATCTGCGTGAACGAGAAGCCCGGCGGGCGCTCGTACGGATAGTCGTTGACGTCGATACCGATCACCTCCCAGCCGTTGTTGAGGCACGCCTCGACGACGTGCGGACCAATGAACCCAGAAACACCTGTCACGAGTGCTTTCATGGCGCGAACGTAACAAAAAAAGCCCGCCTCTGTCAACGGAGGCGGGTGAGCGAGACGGAGATCGACGGATCGTCCTCGTAGAAGCGCGTGACTTCGTACGCGCCCTCGGGCAAGGTCGCGATCATGGCGCGCACTTCCTCCGCGTTGAAGCGCGGGTTGCCGGAGAACCAGTCGAAGTTCGACGAGACCGAGAGGTCGAAGTCGATGTTCGGGTCGTACCAGCAGCGGAAGAGGCGGTTGTGCACGAGGCGCTGCACGTCGACGAACGTGTCGTCGCCGACGCGCACGTCCTTGATGCCGAGATCGTAGAGCGCCTTACCGAGACGCGTGACGTGCACCGAGAACTCCCAGAGCTCGTCGGGCGTCATCGTCTTGGCGCGTTCCATGATGACGTCGTCGACGGCGTCACGCTCCGGATTCTTCTTGCGGCAGACGAAGAAGTTGAGCGTTCCTCCCACCGACAGGTGACCGAAGAGGTGGCGGAGCGTCGCGGTCGGATCCGGCGTGTGATGCAGAACCTGGTCGCAGGAGATGAAGTCGAACGGCTCCGGCCAGTCGAAGGCGGTGATGTCCCCGCGCGCGACCTCGCAGTTCCCGTACGGCTTCAGATTCTCCGACGCGACGTCGAGCGCCTGAGGGCTCTGGTCCATCGCGAGGATCCGTGCGGTCGGAGCGAGTTCGGCGAACATCTTGCTGTCGCGCGCCTGACCGCAACCGGCTTCGAGGATACGGCGCTTGTCGGCCAAGAAAGCGCCGAGCGCTTCGAGCGTCCCGTAGCCGTAGCGCGCCAGATACCACTTCCGATAACTGGCTTCGGTCGCCGTTGCCCAGGTGCGCACGCGGCGCCACTTGTCATCGAAAATCGCGAACGTGTACGTCTTGTCAGGTGCGGACATGGTGCCTCCACGGCGAGCCTAGCCGCAAAAACGCGCCGTGTCAACGCGTGCGATATGCTTCGCGCCAACGATCAATAAGGAGTTTGAAATAGGCGCCGCGATCCCAATCCTTTTTTCCAAACCAAGTATTGAATTTGATCGTCAAACCTTTTTTCTCGTTGCGGAGAGGGATCCAGAGTCCGCGCTTGGCGAGAATTTTCCGAAGAATGACTTTCTGATCGAGTCCAGCGATCTTGAGTTCCGAAGGCAGGCTGAAACCGAATTCGATGACGCGGCGGTCAAGGAACGGACAGCGATTTTCGAGGCTGTGCGACGAAGCCATGCGATCCCCCATCTGCAGAAGGCTCGGCATGACGATCTTGAAATCGGCGAAGCCCATGGCATTCACCGGATCTTCGAACACCTCAAAATACGGGCGCAGCGTTTCGCGGACAAGTTCCTGCGCGTTCGCGTCGCGAGCCGTGATACGCGCGAAACCGTCGAGGTACGGCGAATAGAACTTGTTGAACAAATAGGTGTAGGAAGGATAGCGCTGGCGCATTTCCCATTCGCGCGCGATCGGCATGTAGCGGATGTAGCCGCCGAAAATTTCGTCCGCGCCTTCGCCCGACAACACGACGCGCACTTTTTTCGAGGCGCGTTCGGCCAGCTTCCAAAGCGGATACGACGAAAGCGAACCGACGGGAAAGTCGAGATGCCAGGCGATCTTGTCGATGTTGGCGTAAAAATCTTCTTTCCAGTCCTGCGTGTCGTCGAAATAAAACTTGTGCTTGAAGGGATAGAGACTGGCGATGAGCGACGAATCGATGCCTTTCGAGTAATACAAACCGTACGCCGCGTCGCTGCGCGTGCGGATCGTGACGGCGTGCTCGAGCAGCGCTTCCAGTTCTTCGGCGGCGGTTTTGAGTTTGATTTCGCGCGGACGGAAGGTCCAGTACGGCTTCACGCGAAATTCGCGCGTCGCCACATCAAACGTCGCGACATGCGCCGGCGGGAAGACTTCAACGTTGTTCCAGAGCGTCTTTTGATGCACGTGCTGAAAGGCGTGGAAGTATTCGTCGTCGCGTTCCGTGAGCGGCAGCGCCTTGTGCAGCGCTTTCGCTTCTGAAGCGAACGCGAACGTACGGCCTTTACGATAGACGTACAGCGGCTTTTCGCCGGCGATGTCGCGCGCCAGGGTCAGTTTTTTGCGGCGCTTGTCGTAGATAGCGAACGCAAACATGCCGTTCAAGCGATCGAACATGCCCATTCCCCACTCGCGCCAGGCTTTGAGCAGGACTTCGGTATCGCCCGTCGTGCGGAACACCCAACCCAACTTTTTCAATTCCTTGCGCAGTTCGATGTAGTTGTAAATTTCGCCGTTGTAGACCATCACAAACTGATCCTCTTCGTACGGCGCCAATCCTCCCGAAGCAAAATCAAGAATTTTCAAACGGCCCATGCCGAGTTCGAGCGGCCCATCCTTAAAGACGCCGCTCTCGTCGGGCGCGCGGTGCGCTTGCACCTCGATCATCTTTTCGATGCCGGTCGCTCCGACCAAGCCAGCGATGCTGCACATATCAAGAGAAGAGACGTTTCAGTTCTGAGAGAAAGCGGTCGCACAGGCGTTCCGGCCGGAAGCGCGCCTCGAACGTTTCGCGTCCGTGCGCGGCGATCGAGGAACGCAGCGTCTCGTCGCTTTGGAGGCGAAGCAGCGCCGCGGCCAGGGCCGCACCGTCTTCGGGCGGCGTGGCGAGCAGGTCGCGATCGGGCACGAGAAGCTCTCGTAAGGCGGGCGTGTCGGCCGTGACGACCGCTTTGCCGCTCGCGAGCGCTTCGAACACTTTAAGAGGAATCTGCATCCGCGCCTTGCGGCCGCCGCCGAAAATACCGAGTACCACGTCAGCACGACGGATTTCTCCGAGCACGTCGGGCTCGGTCGCGGAACTCTGTGGCAGCCTACCGACGAAGCGCACGTTGGTCAACGCGCGCTCTTCAGCCAATCGACGCATCGCGGACGCTGTTTGACCGTCGCCGACGATGCGGAATTGAATGTCGGCGCGATCACGCAACCGTGCCGCCGCATCCAAGATTGTCTCCACGCCGTGCAGCGGTATGAATGATCCGTAAAAGAGCACAATGAATCCACCGTGCGGTTCCGCTTCCTGTTTTGTAAAAAGTCCCGTATCGGCGCCGACCGGCAGTGTGAAAAATTTTCGAAGCGGCACACCAAACCGTTTGCGGAAATAATCGACGTGGGCGCGCGTGTCCAAAAACGTGACGTTGGCCAACCAAAGCGCCGACCACTCCATCAAAAAGAGCAACACTGAGCGCACACTGCGCGGCTTGCAGGTTTTTCGTTCCTCAACCTCCGATTGCCAAACGGAAAAACCCGCGTCGTAGGCGATCGGCGCGCGAAACAGCAGTTTCGCCAACCAGACCGCGTTGGCTCCGGGGTATCCGACCACGACGGCGTCGTAGCTGTTTTTTCGAAACGCGCGGCTGAGCTTCCAGAGCTCGTAAAATTTGTTCCGAGAAAGACGCGGATCGACGCGGCAGGTATCAACAATAACGCCGCGCGTCCGCAGCTCCGCCTGCAGCATGCGCGAGCGCGGAAAATGCAGGTCGTAGAATCCGAACCAGAGCAGGCGTTTCATAAGGAATGTCCGTATCAGCGTAAAGCACTTCCCCTTGATCGACAAGCGATTCAGGGCTATCCTTCAAGCGCTATGACTGGGGCTTTGCGCCGCTTTAAATTGACGGTCCTGATGCTCGGCGATCTCGTCGCCGCCTACCTCGCCCTCGTGTTGACGCTGCTCCTCCGCTACGGAGCGGCGGGTTTTGACGCGGAGTGGATCGACCACGCGCGGCCGTTCACGATCGTCTTCGCGCTCTGGATCGTCATCTTTTACGTCGTCGGCCTCTATGACCTCGACGCCATGCGCAGCCGCATCGAACTGGCCGGACGCACCGCCGAGGCGCTCGTCGCAGCTCTTCTGATCTCGATCGCCGTTTTTTACGCCGCGCCGGGCGTCGGCATCGCGCCGAAGACGAACCTCGTGATCGCCATTGTCGTCTACGCCGCCTTCTTTATCGGTTGGCGTTTGGCATCGATGCACTTCTTTTCGCTTTCGCGTTTCCGCTTGCGCGTACTCTTCGTCGGAGGCGACGGAGAAGCGAAAACGCTTTCCGACGTGCTCGCCACCAATCCTCAGCTTGGCTACGCATCAATCGGCCACATCAACGAAACCGCTTCGGCCACGCTGCCTGACGCGTGCGATCTGATCGTCGTCTCGCGCAATCTGCAGGGCAAAGCGGAAGTGACGGCGCGTCTCTATCAGAAATTTTTCCAAGGAACGGAAATCATCGACCTTCCGACATTCTACGAAAAAATCCGCCACTCCGTGCCGGAATCCGCGCTCGACGAACGCTGGATCATCGACAACTTGGCTGGGCAGGAATCCGGAATCTACGAACAGGTGAAAAGAATTTTTGACGTGCTCTTGGCATTCGTCTTCGCCGTACCGGCGCTTGCACTCACCCCGTTGATCGCGCTCGCGATTTGGTTGAATGATCGCGGCCCCGTGTTCTACGCCCAAACGCGCGCAGGACGCGGTGGTCGATCGTTTTCCATCGTAAAATTCCGCACAATGCGCGTCGATGCCGAAAAGCACGGCGCAGCTTTCGCGCAGGCGCGCGATCCGCGTGTAACGACGATCGGGCGTTTCTTGCGCGCCACGCGACTCGACGAGCTTCCGCAGCTCTGGAACATCCTCCGCGGTGAAATGAGTTTCGTTGGTCCGCGTCCGGAGCGTCCCGAAATAGAAGAAGAGCTGACAAAAACCATTCCTCTGTTTCCCGTGCGCCGACTGGTGCGCCCTGGACTGACTGGCTGGGCGCAAGTCTCGGCTCCGTACGCCTCGACCGTCGAAGACCATCTTTTGAAACTGCGCCACGATCTCTACTACCTGAAATACCGTTCGCTGATGCTCGACGCGACGATCGTGCTCAAGACGTTTTACAGCGTCTTGAAGCGCAAAGGACGCTGATAAAAGCCGCTCGCGCGGCTTTTGTCTTTCTATCTCTTTTCCAGGATCGCGATCGAACCGTAACCGAAATTTCTGAGGAACGGCAGATGCTTCACGCGATCGAGAAGCTTCACGAGCGGCAAGAAGAAATTGAAATACGGCAGCACGAGCGTCGAGGCTTCGAAGCGCGTGATCCTGAAGCCGCCTTTTTCCAAACGGCGGCGCATGACCCAGGGGTAGCGCCAGATATGCGGCAGCTCCCCCACTCCGGCATAGCCTTCCTGCACGCCTTCGCCGCCGAGATGACGGATGATGCGCAGGATGCCCCAGGGAAGGGCGATGAGCGCGCGTTTCGAGAGCCGCCAGAAATCGGCGCCGCCAAGCTGCGAAGCGGCAGCAAGATTGAGGCACGTCGGCAAAGCGACGATCGCGCGGCGCTTCGCGACGCGGCGCAGTTCCGAAAGGCCTTTATCAAAATCGGGAAGATGTTCGAGGACGTGCGAGGAAATCACCCAATCAAAACTCGCGTCGGGGAACGGCAGATGCTCGGCGTCGCCTTGTACGAGCGTGACGCGATCGAGTACGCCGCGCTTTTCAAGGAACGTTTTCGCGTTTTCAAGATTCGGTTTCGAAATATCCATCGCCGTCACCTTGGCGCCGCGTTCAGCCAGGTACCAAGCAAGCACGCCTTCGCCGCAGCCGGCGTCCAGTACCGTCTCGCCGGACTTTACGAACTTGGCGATCGATTCATAGCCGATGCGATGCGCGTGGCGTCGCAGCGGATACGGAGAATTCAAACGTTTCTCGACGATGCGATCGCCGTAGGTTTCGTAGAACGATTTGATGTCTTTGGATTCCATTAGGAACGTTTTTGAGTGAGACGATCGAGTCCCGCCGCCGCCAGAATCAAGATAAGCGGTTCGATCGGAAACCGATAACGCGCGAGCGGTTCATACGCCGCGAATCCCTGAATGCGCGCGATACTGCCGAGAAGAATCGTGCCTCCGGCGAACGCGATCGTCACGACCAGAATCCATTTCGATTCCTTGGACATACGGCCGCGCCAAAGGCCGTATGCGGCAAGCAAGAGCAGCATCCAGTGTATCGCGACCATGACCAGCTTGGCGAAAATACCCGGACCGTGTTCCGCGATCAACGTAACGTCGCCGGAAAGCAGCACGCCTTTGACGGAGACGTTCGCTTCACTGAGATCGCCGAGTCGGTTGGGATATCTAAAGAATCGCCAGACGCCGACGGGATACATGCCGTACCGCAGGAGTAGATGTTGCGACGTCGGGTCCGCCAGCGTAACCTCATACCCTTTCGTCAAAAGCGGTTTGGCGGCGCCGGGATTCTGCGTGAGTGAGGCGTTCCGTATCGTAAGGGCGAACATAGCCGCGAGCGTCGGCAGCAATATCAGGAACGCGAGTGCTCGAGGACGTTTGAAAAGTGCCGCCACGACCGAGAAAAGGCACGCTTGATAAAAACCGAGTTCGCGCGTGAGTCCGGCCGCGGCAAACGCCAGGCCGGTCCAAAGCGCCGCGCGTACGGACGGTCTCGTAAAGTTGCGGATCAGAAGGGCGACGGAGAGCGTCAAGAAAAAGGTGTAGAGCGTTTCCGTATAGAGCACGCCGCTCTCCAAAATCATCGGCACGTACAGCGCGCCGACGAGGCCCGCGATTTTTCCGGCGCGCTCCGACACGAGACGACGGGCCATGACCGCCATCAACAATACCGTCGCGGCCGAAGTCGCAGCCTGGAACAAACGCGACCAAACGAGCGCTCCGCCAAAAATACCGCGCACGACAGCGAGCGCGTAGGGAAACATCGGCGGCACGAAACGAGAAACGACAAAATTCACTTCGTACGGCCACGGCCCGCGTCCGAGTATCGCGTCGGCGAATCCGACGTAAGCCCAGGCGTCGCCGCCTTCTAACGGACGCTGCGGGAAAAAGATGACGTAGAGCGCTCGAAGCGCGAACGCCAAACCGGCCAAAAGCAATTCCGTTCGATAACGACGGAACCAGGAAAGCGACGGCGCCGTTTCCATGATTCCTTGCAACACATCCTGAGCGCGATGCGTCCAAGTATGTTGCGCCGCCAAGCGCAGACTTTCCCGTTCAAGCCCCTTCACGCGCTCCGGAGTCGCGGCCAACGCGTTCAATGCGTTCGCAAGCGCGGTGGGATCGGACGGAGGTACGAAGAGCGCCGAGGCGTCGTTCAGGACTTCGCGGACGGAAGGCGTATCGGTCGCAATGATCGCTTTGCCGGCCGCCATGTATTCAAACAACTTAAGCGGCGAAAGAAATTCCGAGGCGTGACGGTCGGAAGCGCGCGTCGGAAGCACGGCGACGTCGGCGGCGCGCAGGTACGTCGGAATGCGCGCGTGCGGCACCTGACCGGCGAACTCAACATTCGTGAGTTTGAGGACAGCGGCGCGGTCTTTGAGGCGTGCAAGATCATTCGGGCGCCCACCGACGAACACGAGATATACGCGCGCGTCGAGACTCGCGGCCGCCTCGAGCAGATCGTCCGCTCCCTTATAAGGATAGAGATGACCGGTGTAGATGGCGATTAACGCGTCTTTCGGCAAAGCAAGCGCGTCGCGCGCGTCCTCGCGGCTTTCTCGCACCGCGAACGTCGCTTCGTCGACGCCGTCGTGCGCGACGACGATTTTATCTTCGTGCGCTCCAGCAGCGACAAGCGCGTTTTTCAAACCCGCCGTGACCGCCACGATCCGCGACACGCGATTCCAAACGCGTCGATGCAGCGGCAATACGCGCTTCGGAAAGTCATGCGCTTCAAACACGTATCTCGCACCGCGCGCCGCGCCGACGAACCAGGGATCGCGCGCGTAGACGACGTCCGGACGAAATTCGCGCAGCGCCAAACGCGCGCGAATCCAGAATTGGATAATATTGAACCAAAGCGCCGTACGCCCCAAGACGCGGTCGTATGTGATGAAATCAAAAATTGGTACGTGCACGATTTCGAACTCCGGGCGGAAACCGTAAAACTCCCACGGCGAGGCGTCGTGGATATTCTTCCGGGCCGGGACGATCAAGCGCACGCGGTGACCGTTACGCGCGAAAGCCCGGCACATTTCCATGATCTGCAGGCCGTGCGCCTTTTCGGTCGGCAGGCGGACGTTGGCGACGTACGCGATGTGCATAGCCCTCATGCTGCCAAAAAAAACGCTTTTTGACCAGCTTGATTGACGAATCCTCCCCTCAAGCCGATAATGCCGAGGTATGAACTTCAGCCTTATTGGAACGGGTTTCATCATGCCTCGCCACGCCGAAGCCATCGAGGCGCTCGGCGGCAAGCTGATCGACGTCATCAATACCGCGTACGGCGAAGACCGCTGGAAAACCGGCGTGATGGACAATCCGAAAACCGACTGCATCGTCATTCTCGCGCCGAACGACCTGCACGTGCCGATGGCGCGCCTGGCCGCCGAGAACGGCAAACTCGTGCTCTGCGAGAAACCGCTCGGCATTTCTTCAGAGGCCGTCCGCTCGCTCACGCAATTCGACAAGGTGTTTACGGTCATGCAGCTGCGCCATCATCCGCTCGCGGAAGAACTGCGCGCGCAAGTTGCCGCCGGCGGCACGTTCGAAATCGACATGAATATCTCCGTCTTCCGCGACGAGAAGTATTTCCGCACCTGGAAAGGCGACGCCAAACGCTCCGGCGGCCCGCTCTTCAACATCGGCATCCACTACTTCGACTTGCTGCAACACATTTTCGGCGCGCCGACGAAAGTTACGACGACGGAACTGACGGACACGGTCGGAAGCGGCATCATCGAAGGCGAGCGCTATCGCTGCACCTGGACCGTCGGTATCTATCGCGACCGCGCCAACCAGCAGCGCCGTTTCGTCGTGAACGGCAAGGACTACAATTTTTCTTCGAAAGACAATCTTTCGTTCGAGAACCTGCATCGCGTCGTCTATCGCGAAATGCTCGAAGGCCGCGGTGTGCGGCCGCAAGAGACGTTGCCTTCGGTTGAACTGGTCGAACGCCTCTACGCATCGTATGGCGCATGACGGCGTCACGATCCACCAGACGGCGGAAATCGCCGACGACGCCGCAATCGGCGCCGGCACGAAAATCTGGAGACACTCCCAGGTCGTTTCTGGCGCCAAGATCGGCGAGCGCTGCACGATCGGCCACAACTGCACAGTATTCGGCAAAGCCGCGCTCGGTCATCACGTAAAACTTGAAGCGAATATCGACGTCTGGGATCTCGTCACGCTCGAGGACCGGGTGTTCGTCGGACCCTCCGTCGTCTTCACCAACGATCCCGCACCACGTTCGCGCGACGTTTCAAAGCGCGAAGCCTGGCTTCCGACGCTTGTGCGCGAAGGCGCGGCGATCGGGGCAAACGCGACGATTGTCTGCGGCGTCACGATCGGACCGTGGGCCATGATCGGCGCCGGTGCCGTCGTCACGAAAGATATTCCCGCCTACGCGCTCGCCGTCGGCGTACCCGCCAAACCGATCGGTTGGGTCTGCGCCTGCGGAGAGCGTCTTGTCTTTGAAGACGCGAAGGCGCGCTGTAAGGATTGCTCGACCGCGTATCGTTTCGAGGACGGAGCTGTCTCGCCCGTATGAAACTCCTCGTTGTCACGCAAATCGTCGACAAGAACGACGACGTTCTCGGCGCGTTCCATCAATGGATCAAACGCTTCGCCGAGGTCTTTGATGCCGTCGAGGTCATTTGCTTGAAGCGCGGCGAAACCGATCTGCCCGCGAACGTGCGCGTGCACTCGCTCGGCAAAGAAGAAAAGCCGTCGCGTTTTCGCTACATCTGGCGTTTTTACAAATACGTTTTCGGCCTCAGAAAAAACTACGACGCCGTCTTCGTGCACATGAACCCGGAATACGTCATTCTCGGCGGTCCGCTCTGGCGTCTCTGGGGCAAGGTGACCTTTTTCTGGTACGCGCATAAAAAAGGCAGCTGGCTGCGGCTCGTCGCGCTCCGCATCGCCAATCGCGTCGTGTCCGTTTCAAAAGAAAGTTTCAACGGCAGCGATTCGCCGAAGTTTCTCGGCGTCGGTCACGGCGTTGACCCCGATCTCTACAGCTGCCCCGCTCACCGCGCTTCGCCCGATCGCAAAGCGATCTTGAGCGTCGGCCGCATTACGCCCGTTAAAGAGTACGGCCTTTTAATCGACGCCTGCCGCCTGCTCCGCGACGTCTACAAGCGCGATGATTTCGTCGTGCAACTGGTCGGCGGCGCTTCGAACGACGCGGACCGCGCCTATATTGCAAAACTGAAAGAGAAGATCGCTTCCTACGGTTTGACCGACGCTTTCGAGTTCGTTGGTCCGGTGCCGAACAAAGACATCCTCCCCTACCTTTGCCCAGCCGCGGCGTTCGTCAGCATGCAGCGGATCGGCGGCGCCGGAAAATCATTCCTCGAAGCGATGTCGTGCGGCGTGCCGACGATCGTCAGCACTCCCGTGTTCAATCCGCATCTTGGCGAATGGCTTCCGTATCTTTTTTACGACTGGACTCCGGAAGACTTTGCAGCGAAGTTAAATGCCTGTCTGTCACTGTCGAACGAGGAACGCGCCCGCATGAGCGAGACGCTTCGCGGTATCGTCGTTGAGCATCACAACCTGAAAAAACTCGTACGCCGTCTGCGGGAAGAATATGAACTTGTACGAGCACGAAGGTAAAGCGCTTTTGCGCGCCTATGGCATCAGGACCCCGAACGGGGTCCTGCTTTCGCGTTTGGATGATATCGCAGCCGCGACGCGCGCACTCAGCGAGAAACCCTCCGTATTGAAAGCTCAGCTCCTCGCAGGGAAACGCGCGGCGCAGGGCGCAATCGCTTTCGTGAACGACGCTAAAGATATCGTCACATATCTTCTGGACTGGCAAAGCCGTGGATGGCGCGTCGCCTTGCTTGAAGAACGTGTGGAAGCGCAGCGCGAACTCTATGTGTCCTGTCTTTATGACCACGAGTCGCGCGGTCCGATCTTGCTGATCGGCGCGGAGGGCGGTTCCGAAATCGAGCAAAAGAAAAATGTGCAGCGCTTCGCGATCGATCCGCGCGATCCGAACGCTTCGCTCGCACGTTTCAGACCCGCACTCGAAAGCGTCTCACCGCAGCTTCCGGACGCATGCGAGAAACTCATCGCGCTTTTTTTTGAAGAGGACGCGTGGCAAGTCGAAATCAACCCGCTCGCTGAATGCGCGGACGACACGCTGATCGCGCTCGACGCCAAGATTACGCTCGACGACGCCGCGCAATCACGACATCCGGAATGGTCCGCCTACGCGCACCGCACCGCCCTTGGACGCGTCGCGACGGAGCGAGAACAAGGCGCCGAACGTATCGATACGGGAGTAGAGGCGCATCGCGGCAACGCCGGAACGTTTTTCGAACTCGACGGCGACATCGCTACACTGTTTTCCGGCGGCGGTGCCAGTCTGGTCAACATGGACGCAATGACGCGTCATGGTTTGAAGCCGGCGAATTACGCTGAGTATTCCGGAAACCCGCCGAAAGAAAAAGTCGCGGCGCTGGCGCGACTTGTCTTGTCGAAACCCGGACTGCGCGGCGCGCTGATCATCGGCGGTATCGCGAACTTTACCGACGTGCAAGAAACGTTCGCGGGCATCGCCGAAGCGCTCGAAGAATTGAAACCCGCGTATCCGATCGTCGTACGCCGCGCGGGCCCCCGCGAACGCGAAGGTCTCACGTTGCTTCGCGCCTGTGCCGAACGCAACGGCGTGCGGATGGAGTCATTTGGAAAAGAGACAACGATGGAGGACGCCGTGCTTCGATTGAAAGCGCTGACGCTATGAGCATCCTGCTCGACGAAAAAACATCCGTGCTCGTCCAAGGTGTGACTGGCAAAGAGGGCTTGCGGGCGCTCGCAGCCATGCGCGCGTACGGCACGCGTGTCGCTTGCGGCGTCACGCCGGGCAAAGGCGGCCACGTCGCCGACGGTGCGCCGGTATTCGATACCGTACGCGAGGCCGTCGCCGCGTTTCCGGAAACCACCGTTTCCGCCATCTACGTTCCACCGCTCGCGGCCAAAGCAGCTATCATGGAAGCAATTGAGGCGCGTATCCCTCTTATCACCGTCATGACGGAGAAAATACCGCTCCGCGACGCCGCATATTGTCTCGCCGTCGCTCAAGAGCGCGGTGTGCGCGTGCTCGGCCCCGGATCGCTCGGCTGTCTCGTGCCCGGCATCGGACGTGTCGGCGTCGTCGGTGGACCGCTCGTCGAAGAAATCTACGCGCCTGGACCGATCGGCGTCATATCCCGATCAGGCGGCATGACGAACGAACTCTCCTGGCTTGTTCGACGCGCCGGACTCGGACAGAGCGCAGCCGTCCACGTCGGCGGTGATTTCCTGATCGGCACCACTTATGCCGACCTTCTCCGCATGTTCGAACGAGACGACGCCACAAAAGCCGTCGTGCTCTATGGAGAGCAAGGCGCGCCATACGAACGCGAGATCGTCGAACTACTCTCGCGCCGCGAATTCACGAAACCGCTGGCCGTCCATATCGGCGGCGCTTTCGCCGCATCGATGCCGGAGGGCGCGGTCATCGGTCATGCCGGCGCGATCGTCGCGACGGGCCAATCCGCGGCCGACAAATCGGCCGCGCTCCGCGAAGCCGGCGCTTTGGTTGCCGAACGGTTCGACGATCTCGTAGAATTAGTCAAACATTCCGCTCGCGTATGAAAGTTCACACCCGCATTTCGCACGTCACCAAAGAACGGGAAATCGTGCGCGGCCACGACCTGATTCCTTTGATCGGTACGCGCTCGTTCGTCGAAGTCGCGTGGTTGCTGCTACGCGAAGCCTGGCCGACGAGGGCACAAGCCTCGATGTTTGACGCGATCCTCGTCGCCGCCATCGATCACGGCGCCGCGCCTGTTTCGTCAATGACCGCGCGCGCCGTCGCTTCTTCCGGAAACGAACCGCACGTCGCCCTCGCCGCCGGGATTCTGGCGCAAGGCACGCTACACGGCGGAGCGATCGAAGACGCCGCGCGCTTCTTTTTGACCCACGGACGTGAAGACGCCGCGAAGGCCGTTGCGGAAGCGCGCGCGGCGGGAAAGCGTATCGCCGGCTACGGACACAAGCTGCTGGCGAAAGACCGCCGCAGCGAAGCCTTGTTCGCGCTCGCGAAACGGCTCGGCACATACGGCGACCACTCCGCGTTTGCCGAGCGCCTCGAAGCCGCGCTGAACGCTGGACGAGAAAAACCGTTGCCGCTCAACATTGACGGCGCGATGGCGGCCGCGTTGCTTGACATGGGGTTCACTCCGGAGGCGATGCGCGGTGTCTTCGCGCTCGCGCGCTTGCCGGGCCTTCTCGCCCACGTCATCGAAGAGCAGGAAACGTTTCGCGGTCCGCGACGCCTGAACGACGACGAAGTCATTTACGAAGGAACCACACCCGCATGAATTTTTTTTCACAGCGTCTCGATAAAGAAAAGAAGAAGCGCGTCGTCGAGAGTATTCGGCGCGTCGTTGAGAACGAGCAATTCATCGCCGGACCTGAAGTGGCTGAATTCGAACGCCGCTTAACGGCCTATTTTAACGTTCCGGCGATCACGTGCAATTCCGGAACGGACGCGCTCTTGCTCGGCCTGAAGGCGCTCGGCATCGGACCGGGCGACGAAGTTATCACCACCGCGTTTACGTATTTCGCGACGATCGAAGCGATCGCGGCACTCGGCGCGAAACCGGTGCTGGTCGACATTGATCCGGAAACCTACAACATCGACGCGACACTGATCGAGAAAAAGATCACGAAAAAGACTCGCGCCGTGCTGGTCGTGCATTTGTACGGTCTCGCCTGCGAGATGGCGCCGATCGTTCGGCTTTGTAAAGCACACAAGCTGAAACTCGTTGAGGACTGCGCGCAGTCCTTCGGAGCGAAAAGCGGCGGCAAACTGACCGGCACGTTCGGAGACGTTGGTTGTTTCAGTTTCTTTCCGACAAAAAACCTCGGCGGATTTGGCGACGGTGGTGCTGTGACGATACGCTCCAAAGCCGTCGCGGAAAAATTCCGTTTACTGAAGAACCACGGGCAGCCAAAAAAATACGAGCACGCGATCATCGGATACAACAGCCGCCTCGACACGATCCAAGCCGCGGTGCTGATTGAGAAGCTTTCCTGGTTGGACGATGACCTGGCGCTCAGAAAAAAGACGGCCGCAGCCTGGATGAAAAAATTCGAAGCGAACCCGAACGTGCTCGGTCTCCCGACGCAAAAAAACCACACGTACAACGTCTTCACGTTACTCGTCCGCGATCGTGCTGCATTTCTGAAAGAACTGGAAAGCGAGAAGATCCCTTCGACGATTTACTACGACCGCCCGGTCTACGCGCAGCGCGCCTATCGCGATCTGTTCGGGACGCACAAGCCGCTCCCCCATTCCGAGTTCGCCGCCGCGCACGTCATCAGCCTGCCGATCCACTGATTGATTAGGGGTTCACGAACGTTTTCCAAAAATCGACCAAGCGATCCGCCAGCTCTTCCGGCTTTGGCATCGTTTCGACGCGCCGCTTCGCCGCGGCACCCATAAGGCTGTGCCGTCCGGAACGCACGATGTCGATCATCGCCTTCGCCAACACTTCGTCGTTTCCGATCGGCACGACGTAGCCTTCGATGCCGTTGCGCATCAGCTCGCCGGCGCAACCGACGTCCGTCATGATCACGGGGATGCCGCAGGACATCGCTTCCGGCACGACGCGCGCCCAGCCTTCGTACCATGAAGAAAGGACGAGCGTGCCGACGCGCGCGTACAACGTATCGACGTTTTCCGTGTGCGCGATCCACTCGACGCGCGCGGCGATGCCGAGCGACTTCGCCTGCGCTTTAAGATCGGCCTCTAAAGGCCCCGCCCCGGCCATCACCAGCTTGGCGCTCGGAAGTTCTTTTGCCACCAGCGCGAAGGCATTCAAGAGCCCGAAGAGATTTTTTTGAGGAACGAAACGGCCGACGTACCCGAAAACTTCGGGCGCGGCGGCAGCGTGGCACGCGCGCGGTTCGCTATACACCGGAACGCGCGCCAGCGGTTTTTCCGGGAATCGAGCCTTCAAGTTTTCCTCGATCTTGGCGCTGACGACGCGCACACCAGCTGCGCGCGCGAGCACGGACAAGCCGAGCGGATACAACAGACGATTCTTCGCCGTCTCCGTTTTCCAAAAAGAAGACAAAAACACTCCACCGTGCTCTTCCACGACGAGCGGCACGCGCTCTCGGTCCGCCGCGAACCGCGCCACGAACCCTGCTTCAAAAGGGTCCTGCGCAACAACAAGCGTCGCACGCTCGCTCGAAATTGCGTCGCGGACGGAGCGGATGAGCGACCACGGATTCGGCAGATTGCGGACATCGACAACATCCACGCGCACGCACTCCGACAGGTCGACGGAGGATGCGTCCTGTTTCGCGAAACAGACGATATGCAAGCGATCAACGCGTTCGCCATAGGCGCGCATGCGCGCGGCCGTGCGGGAAGCGGAATCGGCGGCCGTACCGTCACGACTCACGAGCACCACGCGCAGTCCGGGCGTGCCAAGAATTTCTTCAGTCGTTTCTTTGATTTGCGTTTCAATCGAGAAGCGCGCCGCGTCTTTAAACGCCTCGTCGGCGCAGGCGCGCGCGAGTTCGGGTTCTTCCAAAAAGCGGATCAAGGCGGCCGCGAGCCCATGCGCGTCGCCAACATTCACGAGCAGTCCGTTTTTTCCGTCTTCAACCAACTCCGTGTTGCCGCCCGCACGGCTCGCGACGATCGCCGCGCCGCAGGCCGACGCTTCGACAAGCTGATGCGAAAAACCTTCGTACGAACTGACCAGCGCGAAGACGCCGCTCTCGCCGATCGCCTGCCACAAGGCTTCGCGCGGCATCTGTCCGGCGAACTCCACGCGATCAGCCAGCATCGGAGCGCTGGCGAGCGCGCGTAGCCTCGCCATCTCCGGTCCGTCGCCGGCGATTAAGAGCGACGCATCCGGAAATTTCTGCAGCACGTCCGTCATCGCTTTGAGAAGAACGTCAAAATTCTTCCACGGTACGAGACGCCCCGCCGTGACGATGCGCCGCGGATACTTGCCGCGTTCCGCTGCGCGCGACGGCAAATGCACGCCGTTGTAGATCACGCGCACGCGATGCTCGGCCACGCCCCATCCGCGGACGATCCCTGCGAGATAATGACTCGGCGCAATGAC
>CAZKMF010000025.1:0-1981 GCA_964553975.1 uncultured Gammaproteobacteria bacterium
TACGTTAGGCTCGGCGCGGACGGATACCCCGTCCATGTCCCGGCGGTTCCGTGTACCGTGTCGGTCGCTATCGTTGCTTCAGTCAGGTCGAGCGTCGGCGGTGCGGTGTTGGCATACCCCGTTACCGTGATCGTCACCGAGGCAAAGCTCGACCCGGCGGCATTCGAAGCCGTCACGTAGACTTCGTATTCCCCCGGCACGCTCCACGAATGTTGGATGACGAAGCCCGTGCCGCCGCCGAGGTCGCTGAAGTCCCACAACACCGTCGTCGGCGTGCCGCCCGTGCCGGTGTAGAGGAACGTCACGATTTCGCCGACCGCGACGGTCGTCTGGTCGGCAGAAAGCGCGGCGACGGGTGGCAGCGTCGCCCCCTGCCCGCCGAGCAAGCCGAGTGAAATCCAGTCGATGAGTGAGTTTGACAGGGAACGAGACATTAAGCGCCCGTATCCTTCGCGGCATCCAGTAGCCCGAAATATTGTCCCAGTTGCAGCGCGGCGGTTTCAGCTTGGGCGGTATTGCCAGCAACGCCACCCAACACCGCTAGCAGATACAACCCGCGTGAAAGCCCTTTGATCCCTTCCTGCCAGGTCATGTTGTCGATTTGCGCGTCAAGCGCCTCGAAATCGATCCCGCCCATGAGCAGCGCTGCGAGCCGGTCGGTATTGATCTTCTGATCGGCTTTTACCTGATCGTCTGTTCGCCGGGTTTCGTCGTGCGTTTCGACAATCTGCTGCGCTGCCGCCTGTTCCTCTGCCGAAAGGGAATCTTCGCTCGAAAACTGAGCGTAATACCCGTCCTTATTTTCGCCCGTCGCCAGGCTGAACGGCGTGGTAATTTGCGCCGCCAGTTCGGCGATCAAGAGCTTGCTGTTGATGGGCTTTGCCCGTTGGATGATCAGCGTTTCCATCGTTATCCTTCCACCGCCCAGAAGAACGTGTTGAGCGCGTCATTGTAGATGGTTGCCGTGCCGCCGCCGGAAACCTTCCACTTCAGTGCAATCGTGTGCGCACCAGCGGCAATCACCGACGACGGCAAAAACAGTTCCATCAAATTGCGCCCGCGATAATCGGGCGAGCCGGGTGTCGGGTTCGTGTTGGGATTCCACTGCAAATGCTGCGTGCCGTCTACGTCAAAGGCGAAGGTAATCGTCCCGGCGGTCGTGTCACAGTTGAACGTCGCGCCAATTTTGATGTGCCCGCCGTAGGTGGTAAGCGACGCGCTGAGCGTCGCGTCCACCGCAACGTATGTCGACGAAGTCGTGGTGAAGTCGGTCGCCGACGTATTCTTGACGTAGATGCGATTCGGTGACAACAGATAAAGCAGATTGGTGTTGACGTAGGTGTTGTGATCTTCAATGAGAAGCGGATCGCCTGCGACAACCGTTTTTGTTCCTACCCAAGCCATATTGCCCCCACCTTCGGGTTATAACCCGTACACGCTTTCTTCGTAGATACCACGCAGCGCATTGCTCCATAGAGCGACCACCGTCCTGATGACCGCCTTGACCGTGTAGGTCACGATGTGAATTTCTGGCGAACCGGCAAGATCGATCACGTGCTGCCGTCCTAGTACGATATACAATTGCACGCCGTCTCCGGTATTGACGTTGAGAAGATCGCCGACGGCAGCACGTGTTACCGCTGCCTCTGCTGCGGTCGACGCCGCCGCGCTGAACGCAATCGACTTCAGTAGTTTGAGCGGTTGCGCGCGTTCATGGGCGCGAACATCCGCGTACTGCTGCGCAAAGTCTTCGGTGTTGATGCTGGCAACGTCAATCGTCAATTTGTGCAAGCCGTTTTCGAGGATCGATACCGCGTCTCTTGAGGTAACTTCCTGCGCCCGCAGGGTCGTCACCGGCGTTCCCCGAAGTTGCAGCGTTGTTATGCTGATCGGGCGGCTGCTTGTATTCTTAAGGCGAACCTCGGCGGTGTTCGCGTTGAATGTTACGAAAACATTCAGGATGTCGTTCGCGTTTTCCATT
>CAZKMF010000026.1:0-10947 GCA_964553975.1 uncultured Gammaproteobacteria bacterium
CGCTGGGAAGACATCGACCTGAACCACCGGCTCATCGTCGTGCGTCGTTCCATCGTAAGCGGAGTCGTCGGCATCCCGAAATCGCGCCGCTTCCGGTACGTGG
This sequence comes from uncultured Gammaproteobacteria bacterium, assembly GCA_964553975.1. Classification (GTDB taxonomy): domain Bacteria; phylum Patescibacteriota; class Patescibacteriia; order SG8-24; family DYFX01; genus DYFX01. The sequence goes on from CAZKMF010000026.1 coordinate 104, forward strand.
CGCTCGCGTCCGACCTGCACCAGCTCCTCGCCGCCGTACGCCGCGACACGGGGTATGTCTTCGCGCGGCCAGGTGACGAACCCATCGCCTACGCGGCTGCCGCCAAGGCGCTGCGCACCGCCTGCAGGCGCGCCGGGATGCCTCGCTTCGGCCTGCATGCCTTCCGCCACAGCTTCGCGTCGCACCTGGTGATGCAGGGCCAGGACCTCTACTCGGTCCAGCGCCTCCTGGGCCACACCGACCCGAAGATGACGCAGCGATACGCGCATCTTGCCCCCGCCTACTTACTCGATGTTGTTGACGCGCTGCCGCGTGCTGACGGTGGGCTCGCGGCGCTCGTCGCGAGTGCCCGGCAACCCGTCGTCAACAGCGGCGAACAAGAGGCGAACATGGCCTCACCGAGCCCTGCGGGCCGTCGCTAAGGTAAGCGAAAAGCACCCGGGTGAACCGAGTGCTTTCCATGGTCGGGCTGACAGGAATTGAACTTGCTCGTCGAACAAAAAGCCAAGAAGTAAAAAGGAGCCCTCCGGGGCTCTTTTTTCGTGGCGCGCGACATTGACACGCGCGTTGTTTTCGTTCACGATCGGCCTATGGAATCGTACCTTCAACAAGGTCTGACACCGATACACCCGCTCAGCTGGGATCAAGCCTTCGCCTTCTGGAGGGAAAGCGAGGGATCAAACCCGGAGTGGCTCGCCGTCGCGAACGCACGCGGCTACGCCACTTGGGAGGAATGGCGAAGAGCCTACATCGCGCCGCTCAAGCTCGATCAGCGCGTCTGGGGGCTCTACCGCGTCGACGATCCGATCCGCACTGTTCCGCAGTTCCGTGGCGGACCGTTCCAAGGATGGGTCGAGCGCTTCTATCATGGCCGCAGCCGCCCCACGCCGACCTTCAGCCGCATCGCCGAGGAACTCTTCGCGCAAGGCAACGGCCGCGCGCTGTCGCTCAAGGACGCGTTCCCCCGCCGGACGACAGTGCTCGGCGTCATGACGAACGACGGCGTCGTCATCGTCGAAGGCATGCACCGCTGCTCGGCCATCGCCAGCGCGGCGGCCGACGGCACGCCGATCAAGACAGACTTCTCGATCGCGCTGGGCAGCAAGCTGCCGGGCGATCTCGACGTCATCCCGAAGATCTATAAGCACGCGCCACGAGACTGAACGCAGTCTCGTTTTTTTGTAAAAGAAAAATCCGTTCAGGGGAACGGATTAGCGAGTCGCGGCCCGATGCCGGCGCGCGAGCAGGACCGCGGTCACGATAACGCCGATGGCCAGGAAGACGATCGGTTGCGCGGCGTCGACGTATGACCACGAAGGCACTGCGGCCACCGTGAGCACGCAGGAAACCGTGATGATGATCCAGGCCGTCAGGTTTTCGTCGCGCGGATCCTTCCAGGCGGAGACGAACGTCGGAATCGATCCGATGAAGGTGACGGTGAGGCTCATCGTCATTCCCAGTTTCGGATCACCTGACGCGATCCAGCAGCCGATACCGAGCGCGGCGCCGACGAGGCAGGCGATGTCGAGCCGGTCGAATCCGGGCTTGCCGTACTTCAACGCCAGGAGAAACACCATCCAGCATCCGATCACGGCCGCCGTGATCTGGAAGTTGACGGCGTGCTGCGCCAGCATACTGAAGAAGGTGATCGTATCGAGCAGCGCCCAGATGAACCAAGTGGAACGAATCGGGCGTTTCTCCTTTCTGACGATGCCCGCGACGTATGGAATGAAACCGGAGAAGTACAAGATGGCCGCAAGCGTGGCCAACATATTTCGCATGCGTAACTCCTCGAGGAATGGAGTATCTGTACGGCAAAAGAGCGAGCATGTCAAGCGTCCAGAGTTCGCGTTGCAAAAATCTCCCCTCGCGGGGAGATTTATTACTTCACCACGTTCTTCAAGTACTGCCCGGTGAGCGATCCTTTTACTTTGACGATCGCTTTCGGTGTGCCTTCGGCGACGAGTTTGCCGCCTTTGTCGCCGCCTTCGGGGCCCATGTCGATGACCCAGTCGGAGCATTTAATGACGTCAAGGTTGTGTTCGATCGTGACGACGGTATTCCCCTTTTCGACGAGCTGGTCGAGGACGCCGAGGAGGCGCTTGATATCTTCGAAGTGGAGGCCGGTCGTCGGCTCGTCCAAAATATAGAGCGTCTTACCGGTGGCGCGGCGCGAGAGTTCGGTCGCGAGCTTCACACGCTGCGCTTCGCCGCCTGAGAGGTTCGTGGCGGGCTGTCCGAGTTTCAGGTAGCCAAGGCCGACGTCGTGGAGTACGTCGAGCTTGTCGAAGATCGCCGGCACGTCGGAGAAGAAGCGGCGCGCTTCTTCGACCGTCATGTTGAGAACGTCGGCGATCGTTTTGTCTTTAATGTGAATTTCGAGCGCTTCGTGGTTGTAGCGCGCGCCTTTGCATTCCGGGCACTCGACGAAGACGTCGGGCAGGAATTGCATTTCGATGCGCTGGTAGCCTTCACCGGCGCAGGTTTCGCAGCGGCCGCCACCCTTCACGTTGAAGGAGAACTTGCCGGCGTCATAGCCTTTCATCTTGGCTTCCGGCACTTCGGTGAAGAGGTCGCGGATGGCCGTGAAGACGCCCGTGTAGGTCGCGGGGTTGGAGCGCGGCGTGCGGCCGATCGGCGATTGGTCGATCGTGATGATCTTGTCGATGTGTTCGATGCCTTTGATCGACTTGTGGGCGCCCGGTTCTTCCTTGGCGCGATAAAACTTCTTCTCGAGCGCGCGCGCGAGAATATCGATGACGAGCGTCGACTTGCCGGAACCGGAAACGCCGGTCACGGCCACGAGCTTGCCGAGCGGAATTTTGACGTCGACGTTTTTCAAATTGAAGGCCGTCGCGCCGAGAATCTGGATGACTTTGCCGCTCCCCTTGCGCGGTTCCTTGGGCGCGACAATTTTTTGCTTGCCCGAAAGATACTGGCCCGTCAGCGAGTCTTTGTTCTTCTTGATCTCCGCGGGCGTGCCTTCGGCCGTAACTTCGCCTCCGAATTCGCCGGCGCCCGGACCCATGTCGAAGACGTAGTCCGCGGCTTCGAACATCGCTTCGTCGTGTTCGACGACGATCACCGAGTTGCCGACGTCGCGGATCGACTTGATGGCTTCGATCAACTTGTCGTTGTCGCGCGGATGGAGACCGATCGACGGCTCGTCCAAAATATAGATGACGCCGGAGAGCGAAGTGCCGAGCTGCGTCGCGAGACGCACGCGCTGACCTTCGCCGCCCGCGAGCGTCGTCACCGAACGATCGAGCGTCAGGTAGCCAAGACCAACTTCGAGCAAGTGCAGAAGGCGCAGCGAAACTTCTTTGACGATCTGGTCGGCGATCTTGCGGTCAAAAGGCGGCAGATCGATTTTCTTGAACGTGGCGCCGAGCTCTTCGATCGACATGCCGACGAACTCGGAAATGTTCTTGCCGACGACCTTTACGCCGAGCGCTTCCTTGCGCAGGCGCTGGCCTTTGCAGACCGGGCAAGTGACGGTGCGCATGTACTCTTCGATCTCTTTGCGCATGTACTCCGAATCCGTCTCGAGATGTTTTTTCTCAAGATGCGGGATGACGCCCTGGAATTCGGCGTCGCCGTAGAGCACCGCTTCGAGCGCTTTCTTCGGAAGATCCGAAACCGGCACGTCGAGCGAAAATTTCAAACGATCGGCCAGCGTCTGGAGCTCTTTCATCATGCCGGTGCCGCTGCCGGCGATGCGCGTCCACGGCTTGATGGCGCCTTGGGCAAGCGTCAGTTTGTCGTTCGGGATGACGAGTTCCGGCTCGGCTGTCAGCTTCACGCCGAGACCGGTGCAGCCGGGGCAGGCGCCATGCGGACTATTGAACGAGAAAATGCGCGGCTCGATTTCGGGAAGCGAAATGCCGCAGTCGCCGCAGGCCAAGCGGCGGGACATCAAAAGATCTTCGTCTTTCTTTTGCAGATAGACGTTCAAGAAACCGTCCCCCATTTCGAGCGCTTTGCCGACGAGCGCAAGCATTTGCTTTTCGTCGTAAGCCGGATTTTTTTCCTGGATGCGGGCAACGACCGCTTCGATCGTGTGACGCTTGTCGCGATCGAGACGCTGCTTGGTGAGTTCTTCGATCGTGTAGAGCGAACCGTCGACGCGCGCTTCGCGGTAACCGGCGCGGAACATCGCTTCGATCGCTTTTTTCTGCTCACCTTTTTCTTCTTTCACGACCGGCGCGAGAATCAAAAGGCCCTGATCCTTGGCGAGCGCGTTGATACGGTCGACGATCTGACGCGGCGTTTGTTCGGACACCGGCTTGCCGCAATTCGGGCAGTGGACCTTGCCGACGCGCGCGAACAACAAACGGAAAAAGTCGTAAATTTCGGTGATGGTGCCGACCGTCGAACGCGGGTTCGAAGAAACCGTTTTCTGATCGATGGCGATCGTCGGGCTCAGGCCGGAAATCTCGTCGACGTCGGGCTTGTCCTGGAGTTCCAGGAATTGCCGAGCGTACGAAGAGAGGCTCTCCATGTAGCGGCGCTGGCCTTCGGCGTAAATCGTGTCAAAGGCAAGACTCGACTTGCCGGAACCGGAAAGACCGGTGACGACCACGAGCGCGTTTTTCGGAATATCAACGGAAACGTTTTTCAGGTTGTGAGCACGCGCGCCGCGCACGCGAATCACATCCGGCGCTCCGCTTTTTCCGCCAGCTTTGGAGATTTTTTTGCCAGCCATGCATCCGAAGTTATGTCGGAAGGCACTCTAGCACGCAATTGTCGAGAGAGCAAGGAGCGCACCATGCGATGCGCTCCCAAGGCTTATCGATTGCGGCAATCCGAGGTGAATACCCGGAGACCTTTGACGTATTTGCTGACACCCGGGCCGCTGCAGCTGTTTTTGAACGACTGCTGACTTAGAACGTGTATGACAGTGTCACCCCAAGTCACCGTTTTCTCCTCGACGCGAGTATCACGGAACTTTTCGCACGGATTGATGGCGCAGACGGCGCCGAGGTGGTCGGTCAGTGCATCGAGCTGTTCGTTGCCCTGAATCGCCCATCTGGCTCCTCTCTCGTACTCTTCAAGCGTGTGGTCTGAGCTTGACCAGGCAGGCTCGGGAGAGTCGTCGTAGCCGCCGCAACCGCAGGTGTGCGTGTCAGCGCAACCTCCGTCATGGATCGCGTCCGGTTCGTTATCATTCACGTTCTCGCAGTTGATGTCGGCTTGCACGCAGCTCGGAAACTTTTCGGCGGCGCCGCAGTACGACCAGAGCTTCTGATTCGGATCATCCTTCATGCGGATGTCATTCACGGTCTGCATCCAGGCGTAACACGCGTCTTCCAACCCGTAGCCAAGCTCGTGCGCGACGGAGTTCGTGATGTACATGCACGGCAAGCAGACGCCCAACGAAACGTTCTTGTCTTTCGTGACGGCGTCCTTCACGACCTTCGTGTTCAACTGCGCTTTCTGCATGCACGTCGATACTTGGTCAAAATTGTCCCGTTTCTCACGTCCAATACGGCAACTTCCTTGATACATGCAGTAGAGCGTGTTGCCGTCTTGCTGGAACTGTCCGATGTTGCCGCAGTTCGTACCGTTGCCCGACTTGGTGACGGCAACGCCTTTCGCGGAAATCTCCTCGCACCACGGGAGCAGCGCGAGTTCGGTCGCAACAGGGTTCAAACTTCCACTAAGCGGCTTGAACTGCAGCAGTGCGGGATTGATGGTGTTCAAAAGCGCGTAAGCAGAGAGCGCGAGCGTCATGCCGATCAAGGCGTCCGTGATGCGCTTCTTAGCCTTGCCAATTTTTCCGGAATCACCGGCGGACGTCAGATATTCAAATCCTCCGATAATCATCATGATCGCCGCGACGAGGCCGATGATTGAAATGATGAACTGATACATCACCCCGATGTAGTTGGCGACGTCGGCCACTTTGCCTTCGGAGTAGCCCTGCACTTGATCGGCAATCGGAATCGGGATTTCCGTCTGGATCGGAATCGGCGCAAACTCGGCCGCCTTGGCTTTCTGCGCCGAATCGACGGCAGCCAGAACGGACCCTCCCATGAAAAACAGGCCAAGCGCGGCGGTCGCGAGCGCGATGAGAAGTGATCTACGGCGTGACATAGCGACGGATAAGGCTTTCAAAAACATCTTTCGGAATCGCACCTTCGACACGGCTGCCGTTGAAGAAGAAGGTCGGCGTGCCGCGGACGCCGGCGGCGAGTCCGTCAGCGGAATCTTTTTGGATCTCGTCGAGTCGAACGTGCATGTTCATGCAGGCGCGGTAGATCGGCAGGTCGAGGCCGGACTGCTCGGCGGCGCGATCGATATCGTCGCGCGTCAGTTCTCCGTCGAAGGCGGCGGCGTACAAGCGATCGTGCATCGGCCAGTATTTCTTTTGCGACTCGGCGCAGCCCGCGGCTTCGGCACCTTCAACGGCGTGCTCGTGCAGCTCCGCTACCGGGAAGTCGCGGATGATGAGACGCGCCTTGTCCTGATATTTGGCGATCAGCTCGCGAACGATCGACGACTCGGCGTTGCAGAACGGACACTCGTAGTCGACGAACTCGACGATCGTCAGCTTGGCGTTCGTGGCTCCGATTGAAGGATCGTCAGTCGTCGCCACGTCCGCGAGCGCGCCGGAGACGTTTCCGCCCCCGCCCTTCGCCGAGGAGAACGCGCCGCTGTACTGCGGCAGCGTGATGCTCTCCCCCCTCGAGATCTGGCGTGTGTAACTCCAAACGCGCCACAAGAAGAGCAAGGCCACCGCGAGCGCGAGGCCGATCACGAGAAGCGCGCCAAAGGAGGAAACACCGCGACGGACCATATGGCGACAGTGTAACATGAATTGACAGACGGTCGCACGATTGGTACGCTGGCACGTGAACTTGCTTCCGTTTCCCCTTATATGAAGAACATCCTCACGATCGTACAAGTCGCTGTTTCCTGTCTCCTGATCATCGCGATCCTGCTCCAGCAGCAAGGCGTCGGTCTCGGCGCGACCTTCGGCGGCGACGGCAACTCCTTCCGCACCAAACGCGGACTCGAGAAAGGCCTTTTCTACGCCACCATCGTCCTGGCGACGCTGTTCCTCGGCGTCGGTCTCGCCATCATCATTGTCGCTTAACTCTGAAGCCCGCTTGTCGGGCTTCCGTGTTTTCTTTCGCTCATGCCTTCTTATCGCGAACGATCAGTCTCCCTGTTCGACCGCCTGAAGCGCGGTTGGAAACGGCGTCCGTCGGCTTCGTTTCGCGAGCATGAAGGCTGGGACAAACGTCTCGTCCAATCCCTGACCTCGGCCCGCCTCCCCACGTGGCGGCAGATCCGCCACTTGCCCGAGGTTCTTTCCTCCAGCGACAGCCTTCGGTTGCGCCTGGGTATTGGCATGTTCGCGATCGGTCTTGCTCTCGTTGGCGGCGGCTTCTATTTTTCGCATACGCACGTCGCGCCCACGGTCGGCGGTACGGTGACGGAGGGTGTTGTCGGGACGCCGCACTCGTTGAATCCGATTTTGGCGCTTACAAACGACGTCGACAACGATCTCACGCGCCTTGTTTTTTCACGCTTATTCACGACGGATGGCAACGGCCGCGTCGTACCTGATCTTGTAGAGAATTACACCGTCTCGGCGGATCAAAAAACTTACACGCTCACGCTCCGTGACGGCGTCCGTTGGCATGATGGCCAGGCGCTTACGGCTGATGACGTACTGTACACGCTCTCATCGATCCAGGACCCGGCTTGGAAGAGCCCCCTCCAATCCTTCTTTAAGGAGGTCACGGTTGAAAAGCCGGATGATATCACGATCAAACTGACGCTCAAGGAACCGTACGCGCAGTTTCTTTCGCATCTCACGTTCGGTATCCTCCCCCGCCATGTTTGGAAAGACGTGAATCCGCAGGACGCGCAGATGGCCGAAGCGAATCTCAAACCGATCGGCAGCGGTCCGTTCAAGTTCGAGGACTTGCGCCGTGACAAGCGGGGTTTCGTGCTGAGTTACACGCTGGAGCGCAACGCGGGCTATTACCAACCGGCACCGTATCTCGAGAAGCTCACTTTCCAGTTCTATCAGGATTACGACAGCGCGCTCGAGGCGCTCCGCAAACGGCAGGTTGACTCGCTGAGTTTCATCCCGCGCGACAGGCGTGAAGATCTGAAATCGCAATCGCACGTCATCGCCGTCTCCTTGGAACTGCCGCAAGTCACGGCTGTCTTCTTCAACCCGAGGCAAAATGCCGTCTTGAAAGACAAAAACGTCCGCCGCGCGCTGACGATGGCGATCGACAAAGGACGCATTCTTTTCGACGTACTCGACGGCGACGGCCACCCTGTCGACCACCCGGTCCTGCCCGGCATGAGCGCGACGTCGACCGTCTCTGTCCCCTATAACCTGGCCGCCGCCGGCGCGCTCTTGGATTCGCTCGACTGGAAGATCGATGCGACCGACGGGCTCCGCAAGAAAACAACCTCGACCGGCAAAAAAGGAGAAACATCATCCGAAACGCTGGCGCTCACGCTTACCGCCGTCGATCAACCCGAGAGCCTGAGCACGGCAACGATCATTAAGAACGGCTGGGCCGCGCTCGGCGTCGACGTCACGGTGAATGCCGTGTCGGCTTCCGACATGCACCGCACCGTCATCCGCCCGCGCGCCTACGACGCGTTGCTGTACGGCCAATTGCTCGGCAGCGACCTTGATCCGTATCCGTTCTGGCACTCTTCGCAAATCCAGGATCCCGGCTTGAACTTGGCCATGTTCGCCGATCGCCAAGCCGACGACGCGCTCGAAACGGCGCGGCGCATGAACGATCCTTCGTTGCGTCAACAGGCCTACGCCAAATTCCTCAACGTCTTGTCGGACGAACAGCCGGCCGCCTTCCTCTATAGCCCTTCCTATACCTATGCCATCCCCGCAGCGCTCAAAGGCTTCGGCGGCGTGCGTGTCAACGACCCGTCCGACCGTTTCGCGACGATCACGTCGTGGTATTTAAAGACGTCGAGGCAGTGGAAATAGGCTGGAAACTTGACCTGCCGGGATAATCGGGGTATACTAATTCTCCTAGGAGGAAGAGCAAAAACAACGCGTGGGCGAGTGGCGGAATTGGCAGACGCATACGGTTCAGGGCCGTACGACCGCAAGGTCATGAGGGTTCAAGTCCCTCCCCGCCCACCAAGGTGAGACGCTGAGCGACGCGCTCGGATGCTGACCTTGGTCTGATCGACAAACACACGAAACAGATTTCCCGTCGAAAGTTCTGAAGCGCGCTTCAGGTCTCCCGACTGTCGATCTGCGATGGCATTTCCCCCGCATGCGCGGGGCCGAACGTCCGCAATCAACACAATATATAAACCGCCCCGCATGCGCGGGGCATGAACAGATTCCTTTTATGGTATCCGCACCCAAGCGACCGACGCCTCCTCAAGGCGGATCGCCGCGCCCTACGCCGTCCGGCGCAGGTCCTCGCCCGCCGCAACACGGCGGCAATCGTCCGCCATTCCGTGCCGGCTCGCGCCCTCCGTTCCGCGGAGGCCGCGGTGGTCGTCCCGTTCCGAAAGTGATTTCGGTCAGCGGCGGCGCCGCACAGCGCGGCATGTCCGCGCGCACTGTCGAAGCGCTCAACGCTCCGAAGAACGCGGCCACGTCCGCTCTGCCGATGGACAACATCCAAGGCAACCCGCCGAAACTCAAGGTCTACGCCTTGGGCGGTCTTGAAGAAATCGGCCGCAACTGCACCGTATTCGAATGCGGCGATGACATCGTCATCGTGGACGCCGGTTTGATGTTCCCGGAAGAAAACATGCCGGGCGTCGACTACATCATTCCGAACATTTCTTGCTTGAAAGGCAAGGAACGTAACATCCGCGGCATCATCGTGAGCCACGGCCACCTGGACCACGTCGGAGGCTTGCCGTTCATCCTCCCCCGCCTCGGTTTCCCGACGATCTACACCGCGCCGCTCACGGCCGGCATCATCCGCAACCGCCAGGAAGAATTCGGCAACGCCAATCAGTTGAAGTTCAGCAACGTGACGAGCAAGAGCCGCATCCAGCTGGGCCGCAACTTCGTGTTCGAACCCTTCCACGTCAACCACAACATTTCCGATGCCTTCGGTACCGCGCTCTACACCCCGTACGGCGTCATCCTCGGCACCGGCGACTTCAAGTTCGACTTCACGCCCGCTGACGGCGACCCGGCCGACCTGATCCACATCGCCGGATTCGGTTCGAAGAACGTGCTCATGTTGATGTCGGACTCGACCAACGCCACGTCTCCGGGCCACCAGATTTCCGAAAAGGTCGTCGGCGAAGAAATCCGCCGCACGATCGAACGCGCCACCGGACGCGTCGTCATCGGTATGTTCTCGTCGATGCTCACCCGCATGCAGCAGGTCTTTGACGCCGCCGAACCGCTCGGCCGCAAAGTGCTGCTCCAGGGACGCTCGCTCCTCAATAACGTGGAGCTGGCGCACAAGCTCGGTTACATGCGGTACAAGCAAGGCACGATCGTCGAAGAAGACGAGTTCAAGCGCCTGCCGGACAACAAGGCGATCGTCGTCTGTACCGGTTCGCAGGGCGAGCAGAACGCGACGCTTATGAAGGTCGCAAACCGCGAACACAAATTCCTCTCGATCCAGCCGGGCGACCTCGTCGTCTTCTCGAGCTCGGTCATCCCGGGCAACGAGCGCACCGTCCAGTCGCTCAAGGACACGCTCGTGCGACAAGGCGCCAAGCTGGTCGACAACGCCATGGTCGACATTCACGCCGGCGGACACGCCAAACAGGAAGACTTGAAGCTGATGCTGCGCCTCACCAAACCGCGCTACTTCATGCCGATGCACGGCAACCGCTTCATGCTTGAAGTCCACGCCGAC
>CAZKMF010000027.1:0-1878 GCA_964553975.1 uncultured Gammaproteobacteria bacterium
GCAAGTCGCAGAGCCCGTGCAGTTCAAGACAGCGGCAGTGGTGGAAGCCGAGAGGTCGGAACCCTGACCAACTTCGCGAACAGCCGGCGAGGTGACGGACAGAGCCGTACCGCTGACGTTGTTGAGGTTGAGTTCGAAGGAGACCGTCTTCAGCGAGACCTGCTGCGCGGCGTCAGCCGTAACCGTGAAGCGCGAGATCACCTGCGTACCGTTCGACAAGGTCGACGTCGGCAGGGAGGCGAGCGAAACGGTGGGCTTGGTCTTGCGCAGGCGCTTTTCGTTACCACTGATGATGCCGGAGTCGCCGACCGTGTCCAGCGTGCTGGAACCGGCGGACGTACCGCGGACTTCGAAGGAGCCGTCCGGATCAACGCCATAGCTCGTGTCGCAGATGCCAATCGAGGCACCCGAGCAGAGCGTTACCTGGACGTTGAGGCCGGAAGCGACGCCGGACGGGCTGACCTGGTTCAAGTCACCCTTGACCGTGAGGGTCTTCGAGGTGTCCTTCGGAACGACGAACGAGAACGCGGAGAAGTCCGCGAAGCCGGTCGAGTTCGGAGAGACGGGACCCGCGACGAGGGTCGAGCCGTCGTAGAGAGACAGGCTGTTGACCGCAGCCACAGTGGCCGTCGTCGTAGCACCGTCCGTCACGCGGAAGCGAACCTTGTCGAGCTTGAGGTCTTCGGTCTGAGCGGTGAAGCGGTACTTGGCCAAGACAGCAGTCGTGCCGCCGAGGACCACACCCGCTTCAGATTCAGTGTCATCCGGAGCGAGCGCGTAGGTCATGGAGCCGCTCGTCGAGATGATCATGTCGGCCGAGTTGGACGAGCCGGACTTCGAGACGGAGTTGCCGTCGACGTCCTGAGCCGTCACGTCAGCGTTCGCAACCGTGAAGTCGATGGTGTCGCTCAAACTCGCGATCGAGCCGGCGAGGTTACCAACGAGGTTCAAGGTGACAGTCTGGCCAGCAGGAATCGTGAGATTCATGTTGGTGAACTGGAGGAGACCGCCGTCGTAGGAGGCACAAGCCGCCGTGGACGAGGTCGGGCTCTTGGTGTCGCCGACCTGAACGTTGCCGTTCATCAGTTTGGCCGAGAGCAAGATGTCGGTGGAGTACTTGAGTTCGCCACCCGTACCAACCTTGCTGCAACCGGCGTTGAGGCCACCGCCATTGGCGTTGACTTCCATCTGAACGTTCATCGCCGTGACTTTGACGTCACCGCCCTGACCAGCCTTGAGGCTGATACCGGCGAACGTGGCGCCCTGCGTACCCTGGATGAAGGTCTGAGCAACCGGCGTGGAAGCCGCGCTGACCGTCAAGGTCGGGGTGCGAAGAGTCATGGCGTTACCCGTGATCGTCGAGGACGGAACGATGGTCGACGTGTCGACGAAGGTCGAGTTGTCGAGGTTGCGGATGTCCGACGAACCGAAGGCGGTCAAGTCGACGCGAACGGTGTCAGCGTCAAGGGAAGACTGGTTCGCGACGTCCAAGGTGACCTTGAAGGTGCGAGCCGTGCCAGCCGAGAGCGTGAAGACGTCCGTGTAGACGAGAGCCTGGGTCGTGTCGTTCGAGCTGTCGACATCCTTCGGACCGGCGATGACCTGGCTGGAAGCCGTGTCAATCACCTTGATGTCGGTGTAGTTCGCGACGGAACCCGTGGAGTTCCAGAGACCGCCAGCCGCATCGATACCGGTCGCCGTGATGGCGAGGCGGAGGTTGCGGACTTCGACGTTGAACTGCGAGGCGAGGGTGATGTTCAAGACTTCCTTGTCCTTGCCGTTGGTCGCACTGTCGTGACTGGACGGACCGTTGAAGGTGATCGTAATCTGACCGCCTTCGACCGCGAGGTACGAGCAGTCGCCCGACGTCGAGGTGCA
>CAZKMF010000028.1:0-2299 GCA_964553975.1 uncultured Gammaproteobacteria bacterium
TTTGGTCGCCGTCGAAGTCGGCGTTGAACGCCGGGCAGACCATCGGGTGCAGCTGGATCGCCTTACCTTCGATGAGCGTCGGCTGGAAGGCCTGGATCGAAAGGCGGTGGAGCGTCGGGGCGCGGTTCAACATCACATAGCTCTTCTTCGTGATCTCTTCGAGGATGTCCCAGATTTCCGAGCGGCCCGATTCGATGAAACGGTTGGCCGAGCGGATGTTGTGGCAAAGCTCGAGCTTGATCAGTTCGGCGATGACGAACGGCTTGAAGAGTTCGAGTGCCATGCGCTTCGGCAGACCGCACTGGGAGAGCTTGAGGCGCGGACCGACGACGATGACCGAGCGGCCGGAGTAGTCGATGCGCTTACCGAGCAAGTTCTGGCGGAAGCGGCCCTGCTTACCCTTCAGCTGGTCGGCGAGCGACTTGAGCTGGCGCTTGCGGCCGGTCGTGGCGATCACCGTTTTGGACTGGCGGGCGCTGTTGTCGATCAGGGCATCGACCGCTTCCTGGAGCATGCGCTTTTCGTTGCGCGAAATGACTTCCGGAGCGTTGAGTTCCTGGAGGCGCTTCAGGCGGTTGTTGCGGTTGATGACGCGGCGATAGAGATCGTTCAAGTCGGAGGTCGCGAAGCGGCCGCCGTCGAGCGAAACCATCGGACGGAGGTCCGGCGGAATGATCGGAATAGCGGTCATCACCATCCACTCGGGGCGGATGTTGTTGCGCTCCAAGTTGCGGAGCAATTTCACGCGGCGCACGAGTTTGTCCTTCTTCGCGCCGAACGCGTCGACGAGTTCGTCTTCGAGTTGCTTGATCGTCTTCTTGAGATCGACCGCCTTGAGCAGGTCGTAAATCGCTTCGGCGCCGATGTTGGCTTCGAAGAGGTGGCCGAACTTCAGGGACCACGTCTGGTAGACGTGTTCGGAAACGATCTTGAGCGGCTCGAGCTCTTTGAGCTCGCGCATCGTGTCGTTGTAATCCTCTTCGAGCGAAGCGATCTTGGCTTCGTTCACTTCGAGCGCCTTCTTGAGCTCCTTGTCGGAAGCGGCTTTCTCGCGAAGCTGCGCCATCTGGCGTTCGGCTTCGTTCTCGAGCATTTTGCGCTTGCCCTTGTACTCCTGCTTCAAGGCTTCGATGGTCTGGAGCTTGGCCTCCATGTCGACCTTCGTGATGATGAAGTTCGCGAAGTAGATGACCTTTTCGAGGTTCATGACCGACATGTCGAGCACGAGACCGATCTTGCCCGGGATCGAGCGCAGGAACCAGATGTGGGCGACGGGGCTCGAGAGATCGATGTGGCCCATGCGTTCGCGGCGCACCAAAGAGTGCGTGACTTCCACGCCGCACTTTTCGCAGACGATACCCTTGTAGCGCACTTTTTTGTACTTGCCGCAGTAGCATTCCCAGTCCTTGGAAGGACCGAAGATTTCTTCGGCGAAGAGACCGCCCTTTTCGGGCTTCTGGGTGCGGTAGTTGATGGTTTCCGGTTTCGTGACTTCGCCGTAGGACCAGTCGTGGATCACTTCCGGAGAAGCGATCTTGAGGCGGATGGCGTCGAAGTCGATGACCTTGGCTTCTTGTCGCATCATATTGGTGTGGCTATGCGTGATGCGTTAGAGGCTGCGATCGCCGCGGAAGGGCGAAGTCGGAGCGGCCGGGTCTTCAGAGTCGAGATCGACCTTCTCGTACTGCCCATCTTCGCGTCCCTTGAGGAGTTCGACGTCGAGGGCGAGACCCTTAAGTTCACGGACGAGGACGTTGAAGGATTCAGGGATGTTGAGCTTCTTGATCTGCTCGCCCTTGATGATCGCTTCGTAGGCGCGGCTGCGGCCCGGAACGTCGTCCGATTTGATAGTGAGAATTTCCTGGAGACAGTGGGCGGCGCCGTAGGCTTCGAGCGCCCAGACTTCCATTTCACCGAAGCGCTGACCGCCGAATTGGGCTTTACCACCGAGCGGCTGCTGCGTGATCAGCGAGTACGGACCGATCGAACGCTGGTGGATCTTGTCTTCCACCATGTGGTTCAGCTTCAGCATGTACTTGTAGCCGACCGTAACCTTGTGGTCGTACGGAGCGCCGGTACGGCCGTCGTAGAGGTACATCTGGCCGTCTTCAGTGAATCCGGCTTTTTTGAGTTCGCCCTTGATCTGATCTTCCGTCACGCCGCTGAACACCGGGGTCACGACGCGATACGACAAGGCGTTGGCCGCGAGACCAAGATGAGTCTCGAGGATTTGACCGAGGTTCATACGCGAGGCGACACCAAGCGGAGAAAGGAGAATGTCGACCGGGGTACCGTCTTC
>CAZKMF010000029.1:0-4073 GCA_964553975.1 uncultured Gammaproteobacteria bacterium
ATCGTATCGAATACTATGTATTCTTTCAATAGTCCGCCCGTTTCCTATTCGTACCTCAGCGCTTCGATCGGATCGAGCTTCGAGGCTTTTTGCGCCGGATAGAGGCCGAAGACGAGACCGACCAAGGTCGCGACGCCGAAGGAGATGATGATGCCGTTCAAGGGCACGCTGAATGACCAGTCGGAAGAAAAGTTCGCGATGATCTTCGAAGCGAGGAACGAGAACGTCGCGCCAATCGTTACGCCGATCAAACCGCCGAGCATCGTCAGCATCGTGGCTTCGAGCAGGAACTGCAGCAAGATGTCGCCGCGGCGCGCGCCAACCGCTTTGCGCAAACCGATCTCGCGCGTACGCTCCGTCACGGAGACCAGCATGATATTCATGATGCCGATGCCGCCGACGACCAGCGAGATCGAAGCGATGGCCGTCAGGAAGATCGTGAGCGCGGTCGAGACAGCGCCGAAGGTGGCAGCCGCTTGCACCTGCGAGAGGACGAGGAAGTCGTCTTTCTTCGTGTCCTCCTTCGGATTGTCGATCTTGTGGCGATCGCGCAGCAGGAAACGAATGTCTTCAATCGTAAAGTCGACGTTCTCTTTAGCCGCGGCCGACATGTAGTTGATGTAGTCGACGCCCTTCAACTCGTGCTGCGCGGCCGTGATCGGCACGTACGCCGCGTTGTCGAGATCCTGGAAGAACTGCGATCCACGCTCCGGCAGCACGCCAATCACCGTAAAGTTTTTACGATTGATGCGCACCGTCTTGCCGAGCGGTTCGTCACCTTCAAATAGATCGTCCGCCACTTTCGAACCGAGCACGACGACTTGCGTCGCGCCGTCCATGTCGGACTGATCGAAGAACCGGCCCGAAGCGACTTCGAGATTGTTGAGGTCCTGGTATTCCGGAGACGTACCCGTAATTTGCGGCGAAGAGTTCTGGCCTTGGTAGCTCACCGTCGCGCTGATCATCAAGATTGGCGACGCAAGCCGCACCGAAGGCAGTTTGGCGACCGCGACATAGTCCGAATATTTTAGGGCCGTCATCTGCGCCAGGTTCGGCGGTCCGCCGCTCGCATCGCCGCCGCCGGGACGAATAAAGAGCGCGTCTGGGCCGCGACTCGAAATTTGCCCGAGAATCAAGCCCTCCGCGCCTTTACCGAGCGACATCATCATGATGACCGAAGCGATGCCGATGATGATACCGAGCATCGTCAAAAAGGAGCGCGTCTTATGCGCGGCCAGGCCTTTGAACGCCGTGCGGGCAGTGTCTTTAATGTTCATACTATTTGCGCAAGCCTTCGTTACTGTCCGGTCGGCGGCGATTCGCGACTTTTTCATCGCTCAAGATCAAACCGTCGCGAACGCGGATGATGCGTTCGGCGTGTTCAGCCGTGTCCTGTTCGTGCGTCACGAGAATGATCGTGTGCCCTTCCTTATTCAAGCGATCAAGAATTTCCATGACGAGCGCGCCGGAACGGGAGTCGAGGTTACCCGTCGGTTCGTCGGCGAAGATGACGGCCGGTTCCGCCGCCAGTGCGCGCGCAATCGCCACGCGCTGCTTCTCGCCGCCGGAGATGCGCGTCGCCAAATAGTCGACGCGATGTCCGAGCCCGACGCTTTCAAGCGCCTTGCGCGCACGAGCGTCGCGCTCGTTTTCTGAAATGGCGTGGTAGGCGAGCGGTAATTTCACGTTTTCCAAGACCGTCAGCTCGGGCAAAAGGAAGAAGGCTTGGAAAACGAAACCGACGCGCCGTTTGCGCATGTCCGCGAGTTCGTTTTCTGAAAGATCCGAAACGGTGCGGCCTTCGAATTCGTAGATGCCGCTCGTGGGATGATCAAGAAAGCCGAGGATATGCATGAGCGTCGACTTGCCGGAGCCGGACGGCCCCATGATCGCCAAGAATTCTCCTTGCCGCACGTCGAAACTCACGCCGTGCAGCACGGGCGTTTTTACGTCTTCAGACACGTATTCTTTCTGAAGGTCGCGAACGCGAATGACGGGCGTGTCGGCAGCCATGTTATTCCTTGAGGATCTTGCCGTTCTCGCGCGCCGCCAGGATCACCTGTTCGCCGCCGCTAAGACCGGACGTAATTTCAACCATACCGTCGTCGCCGAAGAGTCCGGTTTCAACCGTGTTCTTGTTTTCTTGGCCGTTCACGAGCACGCGCACGTATTTTTCACCGTTACGCTTCACTGCGCGCTGCGGCACGATAAGCACGTCGCGGCGTTCTTGAGCAATGACGGTCACGTTGGCCGTCATACCGGCACGCACCGCGCGATCGCCGGAAGAAAAGCGGAAACGCGTCTTGTAATAGACGACGTCTTGAATGACGGTCTGCGCGGTATCGATCGACGAAAGCTCGCCTTCAAATTTCACGTCGTCGCCGTACGCGTCGAGCGTGATTTCCGCCTTGAGTCCCGCGGCAAGCTTGGCGACGTCCGTCTCCGGCACGTCCGCTTCGATTTCGTAGACATTGTCGCCATGTAGTTTAAGGATGACATCAGCAGATGAAACCGTCTGACCGACGCGTCCGGGGATCTGGGCGATCGTGCCTTCAAACGGCGCGCGGATGCGGGTCTTATCGTAAGCGACTTGCGCCTCGCCAAGCGAGGCTTGCGCCGACGTCACACTCGCGCGCGCCGATGAAAGGTCGAACGAGGTAGCCGGCGCTTTTTTCACGTTCAAGCTGGCCTCTGCGCTCGCAAGCGCGCCTTCCTTCGTTTTAACGCTTTGTTCCGCCGCGGTCAGTGTCGCGGTATTGGTCGAAATCGTCGTCGCAACCAGGAACTTCTGTGACTCTGCGGCGTTAACCGCTGCGTTCAGGTCCGACCACGCTGTCTTTACCTCCGACTTCCGCGTGTCGAACGCGGTTTGGGTCGTACTGCCGATCGGCGTCGATGTTTGCATGAGCCCGTTCGCGAGTTGAGCCGCGAGCCGAATCGTTTTTGATTCCGCAAGCAAGGTCGCGGACAACGTGTCGCGTTCAGAGCGAGTCAACGCAGCACGATACGTCACGATGTCCTGGCTCATCGCCGTCAGTGCCGTGCTCGCGGCGGTATACTGCGACAACGCTTGCGATTGGACGTTAAAATCCGAGGAGGAGATATCCGTTTTCAAACTGCCCGCTGCGTCAAAGACGTCGTTGCGCATCGTCTGCATTGCGGCCGACACCTTGAGGTACAAGCTCTCCATCTGTCCGTCGAGATCGCCATACGCTTTGTTCAGCGAAGATTCGTTCGAGGCTTGCGTATCGATCAGCGTCTGCTTCGCTTGATCGAGCGATGTTTGGGCGTTTTCAACCGCGACTTCGGCAACGCGAAGATCTTCGGCCGTCGCGCCGTGCTGCAAGCGATCGAGGTTCGCTTGCGCGGACTGAAGCGAAGCCAGAGCGCGCTGCATGCCGACGGCCTGGTTGCGATCGTCGAGCGTCGCGAGCACCTCCCCCGCTTTCGCCGCGTCGCCGACTTTTTTAAGAATCGCCCGCACACGTCCGGATCCCTCGAATTTCAAATCAACGTCCTCGGAAGAAACGACCTCGCCTGTGACCTGCACGGTTTGCCGCAATGTTTTACGCGCGACTTCGTACGTATCGAATTCAATCTTCGACTTTTTCGGCAGGGCGATTTTCAGAACAACGCCGGCAACAAGTACGGCGCCGATCGCGATCAGAATGGTGTTTTTCTTAGTCATACGATGAGTTTCTCGAAAATAACGATCAATTGCTGGTGTTCCTCCGCGGACAAACGACTGAAGAGTTCCGCAAGTTGCTTCGAGACGCGTGAAGTGGCGGTCCTGAGCAGTTTCGCTCCTTTTGGCGTCAGCCGCAACCGCACTCCGCGGCGATCTTTGGTGTCGTGCTCGCGAGCGAGCAGACCCCCCTCGACAAGCGCGTCGACAATCACGGTCGCGGATGGCGGAGTGACGCCGAGCAAACCGGCGATCTCTTTCATGGACGACGCCTTTCGCTCGGACACGAAATGCAACACGGCGAGACGCGGCATTGAACATTCGTGATCAGCAGCCCGTTTAAAACGGGCTCGCAACGCCCGTTGTATCGAAAACGTCAGGGCGACGA
>CAZKMF010000030.1:0-1907 GCA_964553975.1 uncultured Gammaproteobacteria bacterium
CTCACCGACGCGCAGTGGGGCGAGAACGAGTTCCTCAGCAAGCTCCTCTTCGAGGAGCTTCACCTCTTCATGAGCATCCTGATGGGCACGGTCCTGACGGAAGAGCTGAACGCGGACGCCGGCACGATCGACGGCGAGACGGGTCTCTCCACCCCGCACGTCTACGTGCAGACCGACACCGAGGTGGCCATGAGCGACGACCTGTTCGACCTCTCGATCGATCCGTTCGACGACGGCGCGAGCGTAGCCGGCGTGCTGCTGAGCCTGCCCCAGAACCTGGTCACGTTGGCCGAGGGGCTCGTGAAGATCCCCGCCGAGCGGCGCGGTGCAGCGGCGGCGGAGATCATCCGCTACGCCAACAGCACTCCCGTGTTCGAGCAGAACAACCAGTTCCCGGGCATGGTCGCGACCGCGGTCGTGATCTACGGCTGAACGCACGCGACGCGGCTGATGTCTGACATCGGCCGCTTTTTTGTTATATGGGTTCCTACCTTACACGCTGAACGTGACAACCAACCGGCTTTTTGTTAGCTTGGCTCGCATGAAACTCCTCGTCATTGCCAGCCCGCACGTGTACGAAAATCGCCGCATGCGTCTCGAAGGCCGCAAGCTCGGCCATACGGTGACGGTACGCCGTTTTCGCGATGTTGACTTTGATTTGAGAGGGGATCGTACGAAAGTCATGTTTGGCAGTAAGCCGTTTGATGCTCAATTCGACGCCGTTTACTTCCGGCACTTTCCGCCGTCTGTCATTCCCGAGGCACTTCTCCTGGCAGAATGGGCCAAGACGCGCGGTATCTACGTGTTCGAGCCCTCGATGGCGGAAGGCAGTTTCGTACGCAGCAAGATTTACGATTACTGGAAGCTGCTCGACGCGGGTTTGCCCATTCCGAAAAGCATACAAACCTTGAAGCTTGATCGTGCCGGCAAATATCTGAACGGTTTTTCCTGGCCGATCGTCGCGAAGGGGATTCACGGCAGTCGGGGCAAGTACGTCTATCTGCTTGACGATAAAAAAGATGCGAAGAAATATCTTTCTGACGCGTTGATCGGCTTCTTCACGTTTCAGGAGTATCTCGAGATCGAAGCGGAGTATCGCATCATCGTTATCGGAGGCAAGGCGGTCGGCGCGATGCGGAAATATTCGCCGGAGGGGGACTTCCGGCACAACGTTGCCGTCGGCGCTTCGGGCGAGAAAGCGACCGTGCCCGCCGCCTGGAATCGGATCGCGGAGAAGGCCGTGAAGACGCTCGGATACGGCCTCTCGGGTGTCGACCTTGCTATTGTCGGCAAAAAGCCGTATCTTCTTGAGGTTAATCGCACGCCCGCCTTTGCCGAATTCGAAAAGGTGACCGGCGTGAACGTCGCTAAACTCTTCATCCAGCATGTCGCTAAAAATCGGAATCGTCGGACTGCCAAACGTCGGTAAGTCCACGCTCTTCCAGGCCATCACCAAAAAGCAGGTCGACTGCGCCAACTACCCGTTCTGCACTATTGAGCCGAACGTGGGTGTTGTTGCCGTTCCCGACGAACGCCTCGAAGCGCTGGCCAAAGTTTCCGGCGCCGCAAAAATCATTCCGGCCATCATTGAATTCGTCGATATCGCCGGCCTCGTGAAAGGCGCTTCGAAAGGCGAAGGTCTTGGCAACAAGTTCCTGACGAACATTCGAGAAGTTGACGCGATTGCGCACGTCGCCCGCTGTTTTGAAAATAAAGACGTCGTGCACGTCCACGACAAAGTCGATCCGAAGAGCGACATTGAGGTAATCAACCTTGAATTGATCTACGCCGATCTAGCGACGGTCGAGAAACGCATTGAAACGGCGAAGCGCGCGCAGAAGGGCGGCAAGGATCGCGACGGGGAAATCTTGCTCGCGGCGCTCGAAAAAACGTTCGCAACGCTCTCC
>CAZKMF010000031.1:0-4546 GCA_964553975.1 uncultured Gammaproteobacteria bacterium
CCGGGGCGGTTTTTTTGTGTAGCGTGTGCGGTATACCCGTTCCTTATATCGGAGGCTGTCATGCAGATCGTGTTTCTTCTCCTGGCACTTCTCGCGCTCGGCTTCGCGATTTTTGCGGCGCAGCATTTCCGCCTGCGCCGCGTCGAACGCGAAGTGCACTCGTCACTCACGCGTGCGCTCGATCCGCTCATCGAGTCTCTCGCGCGTCCCGACATGCTGCCACTCGGCGATTTGAAGATCAGTACGACGAAGAAAGATCGACGCGGCAAGTCCGCGACGTATTACGCCGTGTACCTGAAGAACGGCACATACCTCAGCTTTTCCCGATCGGGGAGCGGAGGCGGCGCCGTCTACACCATCGGGTACTGGGAGAGCGTACTCAAGGCGCGTACGTTCCCGCCGTCGAGGTACGTGCCTTGTCGGAGCCCGTGGTACGTCGAACGCATGAGTCGACTCGCCGATGTGCTCGATCGCTATCCTCCGGACCGCACCATGCGAGCCGAAGCGCATCGTGTGATCGAGGCGATCAACCGGCTGGCCTCGAACTGCAACGAACCGCCATCGGCGGTCTAGGAGCTCGCCATGCTGACATTCCTCGTCATTGCTCTCGCGACTCTCGGTGCGTGCCTGCTCGTCTGCCTTCTCGGCGCGCTGGCCGCGCTCGTCATCGTTCTTCTTTGGAGAGATCCGCAATCCAGCGCGAACGCAGAACGCCCCGTGCCGTTCGTCGAAGACGGAGGCTCTTCCGAACGGAGGCAGTACGATCGCCTGGCGCGCGAGATGCTGCAGTACGCGTCGCAACCGGGCGTGGTCTACCACCAAGAAGTCGAAGCGTCCGACGCTGGGTACGTGTTCATGCGTACGACCTCCGATCGGTTCGGCCGCAAGCGATACGTCGAGCGGCAGCGGAGGTACGCAAACCGTCTGCAGTGCACGCTCTGCTTGTACGAGAACGGCGACTGGATACCGACGGCGCACGCCATCCGCGACGTGCCCGCCGACAAGGTCGAGTGGAACGCCTATCAGCAGAACGTACGCGATCTCCGCGAGCGAGGCTCGAAGTTCTCGTACTGGGACGTGCACGGTCGCCATCAGCAGGTCCGTCTGCCTGCGAAAGCTGTCGAAGTTCGCGTCTGAACCTGAAGCCATCACCGGCTTCTTTTTTATTGACGCGCGCGTGCGAGTATGAGAGCTTTTTTGAGAACGAATCAGGAGGTTTCCATGCGCGTTTTGTACTGGGTCTTGGGCGCCGCGGCCACGGCCGTAGCCACCGCCTACCTGTCGCACACGCGTTCCGACAAGAAGACGATCCGCCGCTTCGTCGACGCGCTCGATGCCGGCCGCGTGATCGTGCACTCCGAACGTTCCTCGATTCCCGAAGCCGGCGTGCGTCAGTTGACGTATCGCGGCATCGCGGACGGTACCGAGTTCGTCTTCACCGCCCGCACCGACAAGGTCGGCACCCGCTGGACGTTCATCCTGACGTGGTTGCACGAGCCGGTGCTCGAACGCCGGAATGCCTTGAAGAGCGAACGCGAACGCTCCCTCGCCGGCATCCACTTCGCCCTCAAGCGTCTACCCGTCCGCCAAGAAGACGGCTAGACCGGGCTTGCCCTGCGAAGCTTCTCCAAGGAGCGTAGCAGGGTTGTTTTTTTATGCGTGAAAAGCTAAAGTCTCTTCATATGAAAGCCCCGTCTGACGCCGCCATCTCCCATCTTTTGGAACACCAGGTCGCCGACGTGATCGTGCGCGAAAGTCTCGAGAAGAAGCTTCGCTCCAGCAAGAAACTCCGCATCAAGCTCGGCGCCGATCCGTCGCGCCCCGACCTCCACATCGGCCACGCCGTCGTGCTCCGCAAACTCCGCGAGTTCCAAGACCTCGGTCACACGGTCATCTTTTTGATCGGCGACTTCACCGCGCTGATCGGCGACCCAACAGGCAAGTCGAAGACGCGCCCGATGCTCTCGGCGAAGGAGATCAAAGATAACGCCAAAACCTACCTCAAACAGGTCGGCAAGATTTTGGACGTCAAAAAAGGCGAGATTCGTTACAACTCGGAGTGGCTCGGCAAGATGAAGGCCGCCGACTTCGTGCCGCTCTGCGCGCAGTTTACGGTCGCGCGCATCATCGAACGCGACGACTTCTCGAAGCGCCTCGCCGCCAAAACGGACGTGCACATGCACGAGCTGCTCTACCCGATGCTTCAAGCCTACGACTCGATCGCGCTCAAGGCCGACGTCGAACTCGGCGCCACCGATCAAACCTTCAACCTCCTGGCTGGGCGCGCGCTCATGAATAAAAAGGAGCTCGTGCCTCAGGATGTCCTGACGACGCCGATTCTGGTCGGCACCGACGGCAAAGAAAAGATGTCTAAGTCGCTCGGCAACTACATCGGCCTGACCGACTCCGCCGAAGACATGTTCGGCAAAAGGATGTCCGTACCGGATGCCGCACTACCGAACTGGCTCGAACTCGCCGCCGACTACTCCAAAGAAGAAATCGCTGCCGAGAACGCCGCGTTGAAGAAAGGGGAGAACCCGCGCGACGTGAAGATGCGTCTCGCCAAGCGGATCGTTTCGCTCTATCACGATAAGATCGCAGCTCAACAAGCAGAGATAGATTTTTTGCACCGTTTTCAGAAGAAAGAGATGCCAACCGTTGTTGAGCCGTGGTCGAGGTCTGTATCTGGTTTGAATGCTTCCGTAATGACCTCTGAAGTTTTTGGAATTTCTAGATCAGAAGCTCGACGGCTTATTGAGCAGGGAGGTGTTAAGTTGGATGGAGAAACGATTTCTGATCCCAATGCCATACCGAACATATCTAAAGAGGGCAGTGTGCTTCAGAAAGGAAAACTTCATTTCAAACGGGTTAAGAAATAGTGTCATCCCTGCGAAAGCAGGGATCCAGCACCTCTAGAAAATAAACGCTACAGCATTGAACTGGATTCCAGCTTCCGCTGGAATGACATGGGAAAGTTATGTATCTGATTGAAGAACTGAAACTGAATCTTGCCGAAGCGCTTTCAAAGGCGACTGGTGAGGATCTCCTGCCGGAAGCTTTGGAGTATCCGGAACTTTCCGAAAACGGCGACTTGGCGTTTCCGTGTTTTTTGCTGGCTAAAAAACTGAAATCCGCTCCTCCGAAAATCGCCGCGGACGTGGCAACTGCCGTGAAACTGCCTGACGGTTTCGACCGCGTCGAAGCCAAGGGGCCGTACCTCAACTTCTTTTTCGATCGTGCGCAGCTCGTCGAACGAACGGTCACCGCCGTTCTTGAAGGCGGCGACACCTACGGCAACGGCAAAGACGCGCATCGTGGCACGGTCATGGTCGAATACATTAGCCCGAACAACAACAAGCCTCTCCATCTCGGACACGTGCGCAACGGCTTGATTGGCGCTGCGCTTTCGAATCTGTACGAATCGCAAGGCAACACGGTTAAGCGTGCGCTGCTTTTGAACGACCGCGGTCTCGCCATCGCCAAAGCCATGGTCGCCTACCTGAAGTGGGGGAATGGCGCTACGCCGGATGCGCTCGGCAAAAAAGGCGATCACTATCTTGGCGACCTCTACGTGATGTACGAGCAGGCCGCGAAGAAGGACGAAACCTTGGAAAAAGAAGCGCACGAAGTCATTCGCAAGTGGGAAGCCGGCGACGCCGAAACGCGGGCGCTTTGGAAAACCATGAGCACCTGGTGCGAAAACGGCCAGCACGACACCTACAAGCGTTTCGGCTTCCGTTTTGATGTCGAATATAAAGAATCGGAAATCTATCAAGAAGGAAAAGACATCGTTGAACTCGGTTTGAAAAAAGGCGTCTTCAAAAAAGACGAAACCGGCGCCGTCTTCGCCGACCTTGAAGAGTACAAACTGCCGAACAAAATCGTGCTTCGGTCCGACGGCACGTCGCTCTACATCACGCAGGACCTCTACCTCGCCAAAAAGAAGTTCGACGAAGAGGGGATCGATGCCTCCGTCTACGTCGTCGGCAGCGAACAGAATTTGCACTTCCAGCAGCTCTTCAAAATTTTGGAACTGCTCGGTTTCGCCTGGGCGAAACAGGTCAAACATCTTTCCTACGGCTACGTCACCTTGCCGGAAGGGCGCATGAAATCGCGCGAGGGAACCGTCGTTGATGCCGACGACCTTCTTTCCGAGCTCGAGGCCGACGCCGCGATGGAAATCAAACAACGCCACGCCACGTTGCCTGACGACGAGGTTGTTCGCCGCGCGCATTCCGTCGCGCTCGCCGCGGTGAAGTTTTATTTCCTCGATGTCGATATCTCCTCCGACATGGTCTACGACCCGAAAGCCTCGCTGGCTTTTACTGGCAAGACGGGTCCGTATCTCCAATACATGCACGCGCGTATCCGCTCGCTTCTCAAGAAAGCTGAGACGGATTCCAAACCGGAAGGCGAAGGTCGCAACCTTGCACCTGAGGAGTTCGCACTCGCACTCGCACTCGCGCGTTTCCCCGAAGCGGTGCGGCGCGCCGCCGACCAGGATCGCCCCTCGCTTGTCGCTGCCCACGTCTACGAAACATCCAGG
>CAZKMF010000032.1:0-1921 GCA_964553975.1 uncultured Gammaproteobacteria bacterium
TGGTGCGCTGGCCGCGGAGCGGAAGGTTCTTGGCGTGGCGGGAGCCGCGGTAGGAACCGATTTCGCGGAGGCGCTTGATCTGCGCGAGCGTGTCGCGGCGGAGTTCACCTTCGACTTTCATCGTCTTTTCGATGTGGTCGCGAAGCTTGTTCGCATCGGCTTCGGGGAGATCCTTGACGCGCGTGTTGCCGTCAACACCCGTCGTTTCGATGATCTTCTTGGCCTGCGTGTCGCCGATGCCGTAGACGTACGTCAGGGCGATGATCACGCGCTTGTTGTTCGGAAGGGTTACACCTGCGATACGTGCCATAGTGTTCAAATTAGCCCTGGCGCTGCTTATGCTTAGGGTTCTTCTTGCAGATGATCATCACGCGGCGCTTGCGGCGGATGACGGTGCAATCACGGCAGATTTTCTTGACGGACGAGCGAACTTTCATGTGTCTCGGTTTTAACGGAGTTCGTGAGCGGGTTGAGTTCAGAAACGGTAGACGATGCGGCCTTTGGTCAAGTCGTACGGCGTCATTTCGATTTTGACGCGGTCACCCGGCAGGAGCCGGATGCGGTTCATACGCATTTTTCCCGAAAGATGAGCGAGGATACTATGCCCGCTTTCGAGTTTGACCTTGAAGGTCGTCGCTGGAAGAAGTTCTTCAACGACGCCTGCGGCTTCGATGAAATCCTTCCCCACTCCCCCTGTTCCGTTATTCTGCATTCTGCTCGCCAAGAATTAATGAAGTGTCGGAGAAGTCTACTCCGAACCAAAAAATGACGCAAGCCGCCAGGCGGTGACTTTGCTTGGGAAAAGTCTAACAAAACGCCTTATCCACGTCAAGGGGATGTTACGAACGACCAATAACCGCGCTCAGGCTGCCTGAATTTCGCTGATTTCAGCTACTTTTTCAGAAACCGGCACCTTGTGGTATTCACGGTACCAAGCGACGAATTTGGCGACGCCTTCCTCAATAGGCGTCGAAGGACGGAATCCGACGTCGCGGATCAGGTCGTCCACGTTGGCGTAGGTCGCCAAGACATCCCCGGGCTGCATGGACAGGTAGCGCTTTTCCGCCGTGACGACGAGCGCCGATTCAAGCACTTCAATGAAACGCCCGAGTTCGACAGGTTGGTTGTTTCCAATGTTGTAGACACGGTACGGCGCGTGGCTGATTCCCGGATGCCGCTCGCCTTCCGCGAGCTCCATGGCTTCCGGCACGCGGTCGGCAACGCGAAGCACGCCTTCGACGATATCGTCGATGTACGTGAAATCACGCCGCATCTTACCGTGATTGAAGACATCAATCGGCTTTCCTTCCAATATCTCCTTCGTGAAGCTATACATCGCCATGTCCGGCCGACCCCATGGACCGTAGACCGTGAAGAAGCGAAGACCCGTCGTCGGCAGCGCGTAGAGGTGGCTATAGGTGTGCGCCATGAGCTCATTCGCCTTTTTCGTCGCGGCGTACAGGCTGACCTGGTGGTCGACACCGTGCTTGACCGAAAACGGCACCTCGGTATTCGCGCCGTAGACGGAGCTGGAAGAAGCGTACACGAGATGCGCGACCTTCTTGTGACGGCAGCCTTCAAGAATATTGCCGAAACCGACGAGGTTCGAATCGATGTAGGCGGCCGGATTGATCAACGAATAGCGCACGCCAGCTTGCGCCGCAAGATGAATCACGACATCGAAAGCCTCGTTTTCAAACAACGTTTTCATCCCCTCGCGATTCGCGAGGTCAAGCTTCACAAAGCGGAAATTCGGCCGCGAAGCGAGCCGCGCCAAACGCGCTTCCTTCAGGGAAACGTCGTAGTAGTTATTCAGGTTGTCGAGGCCGATAACGGCATCGCCGCGATCGAGCAAACGCGTGGCGGTATGAAAGCCGATGAATCCGGCGGCGCCAGTGACGAGATAGGTCTTCATATCATT
>CAZKMF010000033.1:0-1769 GCA_964553975.1 uncultured Gammaproteobacteria bacterium
GCGATGCGGACGCCGTCGATGACTTCGACGGTCGAGAGTACCTCGCGCTCCATGTCGGCGAACTGCGGCGGCAGGCGGTAGTCGAAGCAAGCCTCGAGCAATTCCTGGTCGCCGCCGGACATGAGCCAGGCGAACGTCTGCACGTCCGCGTCGCGCACGATGCCGAGCGTCAACTGATCAGTGTCCGAGTGGATGCCGATAGCCGCCAGCGTGCGCAAGCGCTTGTCGAGCGGAACGTTCAGGCCTTGCGCGAGTAGCGTGCAGAGCGTCGTGGCCGAACCGCAGGTCTCGACGAGATTCAATCCGTTCTTCATCTTCACGGGTTGCTCGAGATGGTGGTCGACCAGGAAGACGAAGCGCTTCGGATCGATGTGGACGCCCACGCCGAACCGCGAATCGTCGAAACGGGACGAATCGACCAAGCCGAGCGGGCCGCTTGTGGGCAGCTCGGAGAGCGGACGCATCGTCTTCATCAGCTCGTACTCGTTGTACAGGAGCTGATTTTGAGGATGGCCGAAGCCGCCGGCGTAGAAGATCTCGCAGCCGACTCCGGCGTCTTCGAACAGCGCCTTGGCGACGTGCGCTGCGGCGATGCCATCGGGGTCGATTTGCGCCACGATGATCGAAATCGGTCCCGCCTCCTTGAGCCACTTGATCAGAAGCTTCAACTGCTGGATGTGGCACGGCTTGAGAAGTCCCGCGCCTGTGGAATGTACGGTCATGTCGTCCTCCCGGCTGCGAGCATACACCCTTTACGCGCTGCGTCAATGTGCTAGATTTGCTCCGGAGGTTTTATCTATGTCCACGCTGACGCCCGGCAGGGAATACGAACGCAAGTTTCTCGTGCGCGCGGCAGAGCTGCCGCACGGTCTCTTGAAAGACGGCCGGCACATCGAACAGGGCTATCTCTCGCTCGATCCGCTGGTGCGTTTGCGATTGATCGACGGCGAAGGCGTCATGGAGTTCAAGGGCGACAAGAACGTCGAAATCGAACTCTGCCGCGTTTCGCTGCACGAAGGCCGACGCATCCTACGCGAGCGCGCTGAGCAGAAAGCTTCCATCATTGAGAAAGTACGTTTCGAGGTCCCGACGGGTTTCGACGGCTTGAAGTGGGAGATTGATTTCTTCCGCGGCAAGAACGAGGGGCTTGTCGTTGCCGAACTCGAAATGCCGCGCAAGCGCTACGCCGTCAAACCGAAGCAGCGCCCCGCGTGGCTCGGCCTCGAAGTGACGAACGATCCGCGCTTCAAGAACAAGAATCTTGCCGTGCATCCGTTTCAGGCGTGGTCAAAGCGCGAGCAGCGGAAAACCCTCGATTTAATGGGCTGTTAGCCCATTTTTTCTTTGTGGATAACTCAGGGTTGTGCCCGGGGGTGCAGACCCTATACTGAAGGCGCATAAGGAATGCCTATGGTTGTACGACACGCGCCGATTGGACAAAGAGGGGGCGACTTCCTTATGATCGCGAAGGACTCTTTGTAAGAAGGGTTCTTTTCGTACCTTCGCCCTTTTAACCGTGCGCATCCGGCAATGCCGGAAGGAGTAAGTCATGTCGGAGAACATCAGGGACCGTAACGGCGACAAGGTGGTCCGCATCGGACTCCTGTCGCGTATCGATTTCGGTTCGGACGGTTTTCGGCAGGGGCTCCTCGAGCTCGCCGCCGAACGGTTCGCGGCCGAAGATGTCGCGTTCGTCGTGCTGGCTGGCGGTCTCGTCAGCGGCAAGGCTGTCGCCGACAAGACGAGGATCCTGAAGAAGGAACACCAGT
>CAZKMF010000034.1:0-2207 GCA_964553975.1 uncultured Gammaproteobacteria bacterium
CAACGAGCGCAAGGTCGACGTCGAGATCAGAATGGCGGAAGGCACGCGACTGCCCTTGCCCGTGCAAGTGCAAATCACGACCCGTATCGATCACTACACGAAGTTGCGCAAGTACCTGAAGACGCGCGAGCTTCGCGACGAGGTCATCAACTTGTACGTCGAAGTCGAAGCCATCGCAACGTTCAAGATCGACGAGGTTGCCTTGGAACTCGCGCGCGCGGCCGTCGCGGTGCAAACCATGGCGCCGCACGGCCGTTGGTTCGTGTTCGGCCTGCGGATCGGCCAGGACGCCGCGTTCTTCGATCCCTTCGCGAAGCTGCATGCTCTTTGCATCGATCGAGAGTCTCCGGAGCGGCAACAGGCGCTGCGTCGAGGGGCGGCGCACGATTTCATGTGGGATCATTTCACGATCTCCGGAGAAGACGGCGGAAGATACGCCGCGCACTACATCGACGTCGACGAGGGGTCGTTTCGACAACAGTTGAGAGCCTCGATCGGCAAGTCTGACGCGGTGTTCCCGGTGTGGTTTCTCCCGGCCAGAACCTTCGCGCACGACGTGCGTTCCCGCGCGGAAAGCGAACCTCAAGCTGCGACGTGACCGTCCGTACTCGGACGGTTTTTCATTTTCCTTTCCGTGAGGCACGAGCAGCAGCGCGGGTCGATCATCCCTTGACGGGGGTGCGATGCAGTGATTGAGTGTCGCTACACTCTTTTGGAGGCGTCATGCGTGAAGATGGTTCGAACGATGGTCCGGTGCAGCTCGTGCCCATGCCGGACGGCTGGGTGCCAGACAGGACACATTGGCATCCGCCGGGAAGCCGCCAAGCGCGCGAAAAGCAGATCGAGCAACTGCCCGCAACGATCGCACAAGCGCGTGCGGACGGACGGAGGCATGTCCGCGTTCTGCGCGTCGAGCCTTCGGAACTCGGCGCCTACTTGCCGAACGGCTACCCCGATCCGCAAGAGCTGACGGGGATCGCGCGTACCGCTTTCGACCGCTGCCTCGAGCTCGGGTCTTCGCCCGTCCTGCAGTACTGGGAGGAAGGCAGGGTGTCCGGGTACGAGATCGTCACGCAAGTCCCATCGCCGAATCCCGCGTGATTCGGCGCTTTCTTTTCTTGACCTGGGTGTCCCACGAGGATAAGCTGTCACCGATATGCGCTACTCTCAACTCTTCGGAAAAACTTCCAAAAACGCCCCCTCCGACGCCGACTCGCCGAACGCTCGTCTGCTCGAACAGGGCGGGTTCGTCGAGCACGTCATGGCCGGCGTCTATTCGTGGCTGCCGCTCGGTCTTTCGGTGCTTCGGAAAGTCGAGCAGATCGTGCGTGAAGAGATGAACGCGCTGGGCGCTCAGGAAATTTTCATGCCCTCGCTCCAGCCGAAGGAGTACTGGCAAGCGACGAAACGTTGGGAAGGCGTCGACGTGCTTTTCAAATTGAAGTCGCAGACGGAAAAGGAATACGCACTCGGCTGCACGCACGAGGAAGTCGTCACGCCGCTCGCCCAGAAGTTCACGCGCTCTTACAAGGAGCTGCCGTTCGCGGTCTATCAGATCAACACCAAATTCCGCGACGAGCTGCGCGCCAAGTCCGGCGTTCTGCGCGGCCGCGAGTTCCGCATGAAGGACATGTACAGCTTCCACACGAACCAAGCGGATCTTGAAGCCTTCTATGCCAGAGCGCTCGAAACATACGTGCGCGTCTTCAAGCGCTGCGGCCTCGATGTGAAGGTCGTGCAAGCGTCCGGCGGCATTTTTACGGAAAAACTGACGCACGAATTCCAAGCGCTGACGGAATCCGGCGAAGACGTTTTGCTCGTTTGCGAATCGTGCTCGTTCGGTCAGAACACCGAAGTGGCGACCTTGCAGGAAGGGGATGCTTGCCCGAACGGCGACGGCAAACTCGTGAAGGCGAAGGGTATTGAAGTCGGAAACATTTTCGATCTCGGCACCAAGTACACGGATGCCTTCGGTTTTAACTTCATGGACGAAGAAGGTAAGCAGGAGCGCGTGTTGATGGGCTGCTACGGCATCGGCACGTCGCGCCTCGTCGGCGCGATCGTCGAAGCATTCAACGACGACAAAGGCATTGTATGGCCGAAGAGCGTCGCGCCGTTCCAGGTGCACGTCGTTGCGCTCAAGTCGAAAGACGAAGAGAAACAGAAATTGATCGATACCACGGTAACGGCGATCGAAAGCGAACTCG
>CAZKMF010000035.1:0-5551 GCA_964553975.1 uncultured Gammaproteobacteria bacterium
GTCGTCTCGTTCGAGGGTGATCGTTCTTCCAACTATCGCCTGCTTCGCACCGCCAAAAACCGTTTCGGCGCGACGGATGAAGTTGGTGTGTTTGAAATGACCGCGTCCGGCCTCAAGGAAGTCGCCAACCCTTCCTCCTTCTTCCTGACCGACCGTTCAAAGGATGTTCCCGGTTCCGTCGTCACCTGCATCATGGAGGGCACTCGTCCGATCCTGGTTGAAATCCAAGCGCTGGCTTCGCGCACTACCTTCGGCTATCCACAGCGCCGCGCCTCCGGTTTCGACGCGAACCGCCTGCAAGTACTCCTCGCCGTCCTTTCCGAACGCCTAGGCGTACCGACGCAAACCCACGACATCCATATCAACGTCGCCGGCGGCTACAAAGTCAAAGAACCGGCCGCCGACGCCGCCGTCGTACTAGCCGTTGTTTCGGCGCTGGCGGGCAAGCCTCTCCCCTTTTCACTTGCCGCCTTCGGCGAGGTCGGCCTCGGCGGCGAGCTACGCCCCGTTACCTTCATCGACAAGCGCGAAGCCGAAGCGAAACGTCTTCAATTCAGCCAGGTGATTACGCCCAAAAATTTTCCGCATTTGAAAGAAGCGATCGCGAAACTGTTTTAACGCTCCGGCTTGACAAATCTCTTTTTTTGGCGTTCACTGGCAACGCACCTTTGTACGCAAGCCAACGAGAAAACGGAGGTACGCACGTGAGCAACACCAAGCCTTCCAGGCGACCGACGCCCGCGCAGTTGAACTTCTGCCGAGTGCTCGGCGTGGACGTGGACGTCGCGGACACGGTCTCGGACGTCTCGGCGAAGATCGCCCGCGCCAAGGGCACGATCGCGACGAGGCTCGTCAAGAACTCCGGGATCCGCCCCAGCAGCATCGTCCGCAAGGCGGGCAGCACCGATCCGCGCCTCCGCGTCGTGGTGAGGATCGGGATCGATCGCACCTACGCCCGATTCGTCCAGGGCGGCAGGAACGAGTCGTTCAACACGGTCTACTACCCGGACGATCAGCCGCCGGTGTTCGTCATCACCGAGGTCTTTCCGCCGCCGCAGGGATGGCTGCACTCCTACGCGGTGCGTCTCGAGCGGGACGGCTTCGAGACCGACGACATCGTGCGCAGCCGCGAGGACTTCATCGCCTTCGTGCGGAAGAACCTGGCCGTGGACGAACAGCAGACGCTCGAGTACGGGATCTACTGGCGTCAGGACGCCGTCGATCGCCTGCGCGCGCAGTTCATCGCTCGCTCGGGACTCTAAGCACGCACGCCGCCGCGCCACGCGCGGTTTTTTTGTTCCTCACTTGGCAAAAATCAGCCCGTTGCGCTAGGCTGCGGACAGGAGGATCTCATGGACCTTTCGAAGATGATGAGGCTCGTTCGCAGGAAGTGGCCGTGGATCGTGGAGCGCTACCCGGAGATGCCCGCGCCCGGACCGGCGAGGAAGCGCTTCCAGCGCCACCACCTGCTCTGGCACATGATGAAGCAGCTTGGCCGGCTGACCGCGATCGAGGAACGCCTCGATCACGATCCCGCCGGCGCCGATCCCGCGCGCAACGACGCGCTCGTGAAGCTCCTGATCAACGTCCTGCAGTTCGCCATGGTCGAAGGACTCACCCCCGCGCGCCTCTCGGCCGCGCTCGAGAAGTACTTCGACACGACGCCCGCCTGAGGCGTCCTTTTTTATTCCAAATGCACCGATTCCGCTTCGCGCGTAATTTTTTTCTTGAGCAGCGGGTGGTTTTCCAAATCTGGATCGCCCTCGGTCAAAAGACGCACGGCCTCGCGCGTTTCTTCGATCAGTTTGGTGTCGCCGGAACGGAAGCGCTGCAAATCGGCAAAACCGGACTGCTCTTCGCCGAAAAGACTGCCGTGGCCGCGGAAGCGAAGATCCAGCTCCGAAAGTTCGAAACAGTCCTTGGCGCGTACGAAGGCTTGGAGGCGTTCGAGCACGTGCGGCGCCGCATGCGTCGGCGCGAGGTAGCAGCGCGAGGGCAGCGTTGATCGTCCAACGCGTCCTCGAAGCTGATGCAACTGCGCCATTCCGAAACGTTCCGCGCCTTCAATAACCATCACGGTCGCGGTCGGCACGTCGACACCGACTTCAATCACCGTCGTCGACACGAGCACGTGCAGCGTTCCGCGCGCGAAACGATCCATCGTCTCTCGTTTTTCATCCGCTTTCATGCGTCCGTGCAAGAGACCGATCTCAAGATCCGGGAGTTCCGCGTGCAAACGTTCAACTTCCTCCTCCACCGACTTCACGCCGAGCGCGTCCGACGGTTCGATCAGCGGACAGACGACGAACGTCTTCCTTCCGAGCGCAGCCTCTTCGCGCACGTGTTGCATCATCGCTTGCCGCTCGCGTCCGCCAACCAAAAACGTTTCGATCGTGCGGCGACCCGGCGGCATCTGGCGGAGCGCGGAAAAGTCGACGTCTCCGTAGAGAGCGAGCGCCAGCGAACGCGGAATCGGCGTCGCTGTCATCGAGAGGAAATGCGGCACCTCCCCTTCCGTGCCTTCCGGCAGTTTGGCGAGCAGCGTCTGCCGCTGGCCGACGCCGAACCGATGTTGCTCATCAACAACGACGAGCGCGACATGTTTCGGCGTGAAGCCTTTCGTTAAGAGCGCGTGCGTGCCGACGATGATCGAAGCGCCGTCGTGCGCGTCTTTATGCGAGGCGGTACGCAAAGCGGCGCGAAACGGCGTATTGGCCAAGAGGCGCGAAATCGTCGCGAAGTGCTGCTCAGCCAGAATTTCCGTCGGTGCCATAAAGAGGCTGCGATAGCCGACAAGGGCGCAGGCGTGCATCGCCATGGCCGCCACGACGGTTTTGCCGCTGCCGACGTCGCCTTCGACCAGACGCTGCATCGGCCGGCCGGAG
Source organism: uncultured Gammaproteobacteria bacterium (assembly GCA_964553975.1). Lineage (GTDB taxonomy): Bacteria > Patescibacteriota > Patescibacteriia > SG8-24 > DYFX01 > DYFX01. Next base: position 2,886 of record CAZKMF010000035.1, read on the forward strand.
CCGAGGTCCTGGAGGATCTTCCAGGTCACCCGCTTCTGATCGTCGGTCAGCGCAAACGGCAGCGAAGCCACGAAATTCCGCGTCGCGGTTTCATCGAACGGCACGGTCAACGCTTTCTTTTGTTCGAGGAGACGCCTCGCCCAGGCGCCGCGCAACTGGAAGAAGAAAAGTTCCTCGAATCGGAAACGCCGGTCGGCCCGTTCGGCGTCTTCCATCGACTCCGGAAAATGGATCATGCGCAGCGCGTCGGCGATTCCCGGAAGCCCGTATGTTTCGAGCACATGCGTCGGCAGCGTTTCCGGCATGAGATCCGCAGCGGACAGCGCAACGTGAAGCAACGCGCGCAGTTGCTTCGGCGTCATTGCCGCGGAAACGGAATAGATCGGCACGAGGCGTCCGGTATGCACCGACGCACCAGCGCGTTCTTTTTCATACGCGGGGTTCACGAGTTCCAACCCCCACGGCTTCAATTCAAGCGTGCCCGAAAACGCGACGCGATCGCCTGGCTTCAGCACTTTCGAAACGAACGGCTGGCGAAACCAAACGACCTTGGCCGTACCGACGTCGTCGGAGATCGTCGCTTCGGTCAACAGCATATTCTTCTTGGCCGACCGGCGCGTGCGGATCAAATCAACCCGGGCACGGACGGTGACCGGCCCTTCCGTCGGACCAGTCAACGTCACCGTGCGGCTCAGGTCTTCGTACCGAAACGGCAGATACCGAAGCAGCTCTCCGGCCGTCGTCAGGCCCAAAGCGCGCAGGGGTTTGGCCAGGCGAGCGCCCAGGACGCCCAGCTTGGAGATCGGTAATTCCGGCAGGATTTCCATAGATACGGCCACAGTATAGCACTCCCCTCAGCCCCGCGGGCGGTCCGGGAGAAGCGTTGACAAGCGGGGGCTGGTGCGTTAGACTGTGCGAGTATCGGCGACCGTAGCTCAGCTGGATAGAGCGCAACCCTGCGGAGGTTGAGGTCAGACGTTCGAATCGTCTCGGTCGCACCATGCAAAAACACCCCTACACGGGGTGTTTTTGATTGCGGTGTTTTTAGAGCTTGAGCAGGCGTCCGAGGATCTCGGACATAGACTCTTCCTCTTGCGAAGCGTTTTCGGAGAGGAACTCGAGCAGGGTTTTGCGAAGTTCGAGAGGGTCCTGTTCTTCGAGCGGCACCACCAAGTGCGGCGTGATCGGACTGCGGAAGTCGACGTAGAGATTCTTGAGCTGCGGCGGTTCGTAGAGGATCCAGAAGCTCTTCAGTTCCCGGAACGGCACGAACTGGCTGCCGAGGGCCACGCCGCGCGTCGTCACCATGAACGGAATCCTCTGCGGTTCGCGCAAGGCCGAAAGGGCGATAATCACCCCGGCCATGATCAGCACGATCGCAAACAGGAAGTTGCGGGTGACGATGGCGTAGAGCACAAGGCTGAGACCGACCAGAAAGGCGACGGCGTACCACACCGGCCCGCGCTCGTGCCGCACGTACTCGTCGACCTCCCAGCGGAAGATCTCCTCCCCGATGTAGGGCTCCTGGTTTTCGTAGTTTTCGTCCGCCATATGTGGACAGTATATCACGCTTTACATCCCCATATAAATGCCGTAGGATAAGGCCGACCAGGGAGGGTTGCGCCGAATGGTAAGGCAGCAGTTTGCTAAACTGCGACCGAGCAATTGGTCTTGTGGGTTCGATCCCCACACCCTCCGCCATGAAAAGGACCCCGTCCGAAAGGACGGGTCTTTTTCATTTTTTGAGGAAGTTCTCCTTCTTCTCCTTCGTCCATTTCTTCATCTCCGCCTCCCTCTTTCTCGCGGCGGATTCGGAAGCGGCTTTTTCGTGCCAAACGAGTTTAACCGGCTTGTGACTGCGCGTGTAGGCGCCACCTTTGCCGGCGTTATGCTTCGCGAGACGCGCGTCGAGGTCCGTCGTAATGCCGATGTACAAACTCTTGTCGGCGCAGCGCAGGATGTAGGTGTGCCACGTAGACATGCCTCAGCGCTGCGCGCCCATCATAGCCAACAGCGCGTTCTTGACCTGAGGCAGCGTCAACCAACCGCTCGAACCGTTCAAGTGACCGCCGTGCGGCACGACGGCACGTTCCGCTGAAAGGTTCTGTGCCAAGATTTCCGCGTGCCGCAAAGGCACAAAAGGATCGTTGTCACCGTGGATCACGCACGTTTTGCTGACATGGGAACGAATCGCGTCAAAATCAAACGCGGGACGCAAAAAGGCGTTGATCGAAGCGTTATCACCGACCGGTTCGACCGGGCCGGACACAAACACGGCACCCGCAATCCGAACATGCGTCGGCGCGCGTTCAAAGTATCGAAGAATCGCCGGAACCCCGAGGCTATGACCGACAAGATACAGTTCATCGTGCGCGTCGCGTTCAACGTACCGCGCGATTTCTTCGACCCAAGCATCGACCTTCGGCGCGTCGGGATCCGGCATCGAAAGCGCACAGGCGTAGATGCCTTCCAACGCCAACTCCCCCATGAGCCACGGCCGCCAGCCGCCGTTTGGAGATCCTTCAAAACCGTGGATGAGAAAAACTTTTTTCATTGAAAATCCTTGGCGGAGGGGGTGAGATTCGAACTCACGATTCCTTGCGGAATGACGGTTTTCAAGACCGTTGCCTTAAACCGCTCGGCCACCCCTCCACACCCCACTATCC
>CAZKMF010000036.1:0-1625 GCA_964553975.1 uncultured Gammaproteobacteria bacterium
TTTTGATCTCGCTTATGGAGAACATCGCGCTCCGAAGAAGCTAAAAAGATGTGAACAATAATATTGTTCACTGGAATGACGAAAGAAACCAAAGAGAAACGCGCGCGCAATGTTAATTGACGCGCGCGTTTTTGATTGATACGTTTTGAGCGGTACCTGAACAAAAGGAGTGTGCCATGGAGCTCGGATTCGAAGACGAAGCTATCCGCTTCGGTGTGAAGTGGGCGCTGACGGGATCGCATCGCGTCGACCATCGCTTGAGGCTGGATTTGCGAGAGCTCTTTCTGGCCGACTCGTCGGGCGAAGAGATCCTCCAGAAACCACGTGTCGCGAGAGACAAGATCTACCTCGGCGTCATCGGGGAAATCGGCACCGGCAAAGGCGTGTTCGCTGACTACATGCAGCGGGAATACGACGCCTTGCATGAGCGGTATTCCACGCGCGTCCGCGCCTTCGTGAAGCGCTGGGGTATCACCGAATCGCGCGACAACCTGCAGAAGATCGCGATGGATCTGCGCCGGCATTTCGGCGACGATATCCTGACCAAGCCGATCCTGGAATCGGCGCTCGAGAGCCGTGCTTCCTGCGCTGTAATCGAGGGGATCCGACTGAGCGGGGACATTCGTGACCTACGCCGTCTCCCCGGCTTCAAGCTTGTCTACGTGACCGCGCCGATCGACGTCTGCTACGCGCGGATCGCGGCGCGCGGGGAGAACCAAGGGGGCGCGACCAAGACGTTCGAGGCGTTCACGCGCGAGCGCGGGTCTCCCACCGAGACCGAGATCTCGGTGCTCGGCGAGACCGCAGATTTCCGCGTCGATAACGTCGGAACGCTCGAGGCCTATCACGCTCAGAACTGGGCGATCCTTCAGGTGGTTGAGCCGTCGTTCGTCGATCCTTCCGCACGCGCCTGACGCGCTTGCACGCAAAACGCCCGCTCTCCGAGCGTCTTTTTTTACATCGAATAAGGCGGGATCGGGAGTTATACACTCGACAAGTCTTGCAAAAAATGGTATCGTGTGAAGGTAAAACAAACGTTCGTCCACAAGACCAAAAGCTATGGCTCCACTTTCACAATCTGCGCCAAGCTATTATCAGGATGGCCTCCGGATGATCTCGTTTTGCCCTCTGTGCGAAACGAATTACAATCCGATGGAGGCGCGCGTCTTGGGCGAAAAAGAGGACGGCCATCTCCTGCACATCCGCTGTAAGAAGTGTTGGAATTCGATCTTGGCCCTCGTCCTCGTTTCGAACGCCGGCGTTTCGTCGGTCGGTCTCATTACCGACCTGACGTATGACGACGTTCGTAAATTCTCCGGCCGCGAAACCGCGGTCACGACCGACGACGTCATCAACGTGCACCAGCTCCTCGCGGAGGATGGCACGGGGTCATTCGACTTCATCGACGCAGTCCTGGAGTACATGTAAACCGAACGCATCAAGCCCTCTCTTCGGATGAAGAGAGGGTTTTTGGTTGGGGGATTGACAGGGCCGGCGGATGCCTGTATCGTCCCAGCATAATTCTTATTGCTGAGTAGCCCTATGGCGATGGATGCAATCAAGCTGCCTCTCACCAAACGCGACGTAAAGGTGAAGGCCAAGAAGCTGCGTGCGCAAGGTCTCGT
>CAZKMF010000037.1:0-2477 GCA_964553975.1 uncultured Gammaproteobacteria bacterium
TCGGAACGATGAAGTTGACGTTGTCGAAGGTCGTGTTGCCGGAATAGGTCTGCGGACCGGCAAGCAGCGTCGCGCCGTCGTAGAGACTCAGCGTCTCAACCGCTTCCGTGTTGAGGTCGAGGCCGAAAGTGAGACGGTTCACTTTCAACTCTTCGTTCTGGGCCGTGAAACGATACTTGGCAAGGACGGCATCGGTGCCGCCAATGACAATCCCCGCTTCCGATTCGGTGTCATCCGGCGCGAGCGCGACGGTAATAGCGCCCGAGGACGTGATCGTCATGATCGGCGTCGTCGCGGAACCGGACTTGGAAACGGTGTTGCCGTCCATATCCTGCACCGTCACGTTGGCGTTGGCCAGCGTGAAACGAATCGAGTCGTTCAGGTTCGCGATCGAACCAGCGATCGAACCGACGACGTTCAAGGTAACCGTCTGACCGGCAGGAATCGTGAGATTCATGTTGGTGAACTGGAGGAGACCGCCGTCGTTCGTCGTACAACCGCTCGTCGACGAAGTCGGGCTCTTGATGTCGCCCACCTGAACGTTGCCGTTCATCAGTTTGGCCGAGAGCAGAATATCCGTCGAGAACTTGTCGGCGCCGCCAGCTTCCTCGCCATTTTCACAGCCGTTCCAAGAATCGCCGTCAAGGTTGCCGTCGACTTTGGTCTGGACGGTCATGGCCGTAACTTTGACATCCGCGCCAACACCGGCTTGGAGATTGATGCCGGCAAGCGAGACGTTCTGCGAACCTTTCGTGATCGTCTGAGCAACTGGCGTGGAAGCCGCGCTGACCGTCAAGGTCGGGGTGCGGAGCGTCATGGCATTACCCGTGATCGTCGAGGACGGAACGATGGTCGACGTTGCGACGAAGGTCGAGTTGTCGAGGTTGCGGATGTCCGACGACTGGAAAGAGGCAAGATCCATGCGGATCGTTTCGCCGTTGAGCGCGGAGTTGTTGGCAACATCCAAGGTGACCTTGAAGGTGCGAGCCGTGCCGGCCGAGAGCGTGAAGACGTCCGTGTAGACAATGTCCACCGACGGCGCGGTGCCGCCAGCCGGTACAGGCACATCCTTCGGACCGGCGACGACCTGGTTAGAGGCCGTGTCGATCACTTTAATGTCGGTGTAGTTGGGAACGTCAGTATCCGTAACGAGACCGCCATCAAGACCGCCCGTGTTCGACGAAGTGATAACGAAGCGGAGGTTGCGGACTTCGACGTTGGACTGCGAGGCGAGGGTGAAGTTCAAGACTTCCTTGTCCTTGCCGTTGGTCGCAATGTCGTGAGCGGACGGACCGTTGAAGGTGATCGTAATCTGACCGCCTTCGACCGCGAGGTACGAGCAGTCGCCCGACGTCGAGGTGCAGGAGTCACCGTCATACGCCGTGCGCGTGACGGAAGCGCCGTAGCCGAACGTGCGGCCCTGGGCGAGGATGTCCGAGTCTTCTTCGACGTAGAGCTTGATGGTGTCGCCGGAGCGGGTACCGCCGCCGACGTCGCCCCAAACTTCATACGTGCGGGTGTTGCCCTTTTCGAGGAGGGTGTTGCCCGTGAGGACGAAGGTCGCGCGATCTTTGTCGTCGAGGCCGGAGGCCGAGGCGACTTCAACGCCCGCCGCTTTGAGCTTGAGGTTGGTCAAGTTCGAGCGAGAAACGTTGCCGCTCTGGAAGAGCGTGATGCGCTTGATGTCCAAGTCTTCAGCAGCGCCAGCGGAGAGCTGGAACTCGGCGAGCTTGGCGGTCTTCTGACCGACCTTCGGGTTCGTGAGCGAACCGGACTTCGCGATCGTGACAGAACCGACAGTGGCCGAGGCCAAGGTCATGTTGTTGCCAGAGACCGGGAGACCGGAAGCGTTCGAGGTGCCGCTCATGAGAGAGGTGACCTGGAAAGCGTTCACGTTACCAGCGCCAGCGCCGGAAGCCATCGTCGCGGCGACCCACAAGGTGCGGGTCTGGCCAGCTCCGAGGGAGAGGGCGAGGCTGTTGAAGGTGACGTCGTTCGAAGAGCTGTTGACGGAGCGGCCCGTGGTCAGACGGGTAGCGCCTTCATACAGATACACGTTCGAGAAGTCAGTCGAAGCACCGGCACCAACGCGGTGGAGGACGACGGAGTCAATCGAAACCGACGAACCCGTGCCGTTCGAGACGTTGAACTTCAAGAAGTTCACGCCGGTCGCGGACTTCGGCACGACGGCCGAAGACGGAGAGTCGGAAGCGAGAGTGACGGAGAGGCCGGAGAGCGTGCCGGGGCCGGAAGCCAGGTTTTTGTCCTGGTTGACGGTCTGAGCCATGCTCATTTCGGCGTTCTTGTCGAAGTCGCCACACGCGGCGATCGCGTTACCAACCGTGTAGTTGGTGAAGAACGCGTCCGAGATGTCGTCGATCTGCTTGTTCCAGGTGGAACCGTAGAGGCAAGAAGCGACGGCTTCGGAACCGATCGCGCGGAGCACGCCGCCTTTGGCGATGGCGTAGACCTTCGGA
>CAZKMF010000038.1:0-5016 GCA_964553975.1 uncultured Gammaproteobacteria bacterium
CTGGTCGACAACGCCATGGTCGACATTCACGCCGGCGGACACGCCAAACAGGAAGACTTGAAGCTGATGCTGCGCCTCACCAAACCGCGCTACTTCATGCCGATGCACGGCAACCGCTTCATGCTTGAAGTCCACGCCGACTTGGCGGAAGCCGTCGGCACGCCGCGCTCGAACATCTTCGTGGCCGACAACGGCCAAATCGTCGAGTTCGACAAAACGGGCGGCCGCCTCACGGCGGAGTTCGTCCCGTCCGACTACGTCTTCGTTGACGGTCTCGGCGTCGGCGACGTCTCGGAAGTCGTCCTGCGCGACCGCCGCGAACTCGCCGAAGACGGCATGGTCGTGGTCGTCTGCAAGATCGACAAGAAGACGGGTTCTCTGATTGGCGACCCCGATCTCATCTCCCGCGGCTTCGTCTATCAAAAAGATCCGACCGGCCTGGTCATGCGCGCCAGGGACTTCGTGAAGAAGATCCTGAAAGACGCCGACCCGAAAACTCCGGCACTCGACGAATACCTGAAATCCAAGATCCGCAACGAAGTCGGCTCGTTCCTCTTCAAAGAGACGGAGCGCCGTCCGATGATCCTGCCGGTCCTGATTGATGTCTAAACGAATCAACCCCTCGACGTACGTCGGGGGGTTTTCGTATTGACGGCCGCGCGGCGGCATGTAACGCTGAAATCGTCCGAAGACGGAGGTGGCTATGGACGTCCAAGAACTGGGTACCCTGTCCGAGCGCCCGATGGCGTTTCTCACGGCCTTGAAGGCGGCCAGCGATCTGGAAGGATTCGCGACGGGAGCCGAAACAGCTCTCATCGCCGGCGGCCAGCGCTGGCAGACCACGCTGACGCTGCGGGGTCCGCTCGGCAGCTTCACGTGCACGCTCTGGACAAGCTGGTCCATGCTCGAATACGACGGCGACGTTTGCCGCCTCGAGCTGGCGCTCGGCGAGAAGGAGCTTCTGCCCGTCTACCGATGCGTGGGCGTCGACGGCTTCCTGAAGGAGCTCGAGTACCTCCGTCTGATCGTCGAACAGACGACCGAGATGAAGGGGCTCGCGACCGCCTTGAAGTGCGGCGCCGATCCCAAGTGGTGCGCGACGCAGCGCGACGGATTCATGGCCGTGCTCAAGCATCGCACGGAGTCGGGCTTCAAGAAGACGGTCGGGTCCGCGTGACGCCGCCGATCATCCCCGACGCCGTCAAAACGTTCATGGACGCGGCCGCCGCCTCGATCGAAGCGCTCGCGCGCACGCACGCGCTGCGATTCGTTGCCTACGAAGGCGCGGCGACCGAATCGATCGCGTGGTATCACAACTACTACGTCGAGATGGGCGGAAGACGCGCTTCCCTCCAGCTGTGGACCGACATGGACCACGCTACTCGGAACGCCGCGATCGTCCACCTCTGGCTCTTCGTCGGTAAGGGTGAAGACCATCCCTGGGTCAGCCTCGGCTGCCAGATGATCCGAAGTCTCGACGAGTGGGTACACACGGCGCAAAACGGCATCAACATCCTCCGGCGCGTCTGCGCCCTGGCTATGCCCAATCAGCACAAGGTGAAGCCTGTCGCCTGAGCGACGGGCTTTTTTATTGCTTTTTCCGGCCAAAACGTTAAGATACCCGCATATGAAAAAGGACGCGATCACCATCGTTTCGGGCGCCCAGCCGACCGGAGAACTCCATATCGGAAACTGGGCCGGCAGCTTGCGTAATTGGATCGAACTCCAAGACGTTCACCCCGAACGCTGCTGGTTCTTCATCGCCGACTACCACGCGATGTCGATCGCGTACGATCCCAAAGACCTGCAGCGCCGCGTCCTCGATCTGGCGGCGTCGCTCCTCGCGCTCGGTCTCGATTCCAAAAAATCGACGCTCTTCGTGCAGTCCGACGTGCCGGAGGTCGCGGAGCTCTGCTGGATCTTCAACACGGTCACGCCCGTCGTCGAGATGGAGCGCATGACGCAGTACAAAGACAAGGCCGCACATCACGAGAAGAACGTGAACATGGGACTCATGGATTATCCCGTGCTTCAGGCTGCCGACATTTTGATGTACGGCGGCAACGCCGTCCCGGTCGGACAGGATCAGGTGCAGCACGTCGAAACGACGCGCGTCATCGCCCGCAATTTCAACAAGCGTTTCGGCGAAACCTTTCCGGAACCGAAGGCGCTCCTGACGGAGACGCCGAAAGTCATGAGTCTGATCGACCCGACAAAAAAAATGTCGAAGAGTCACGGCCCGAAGTCGTATCTCGCAATCGACGACGAACCGGAAACGATTTTGAAGAAATTGAAAGCCGTGCCGACGGAACCGACGGGCACCGTAACCGACGCGCTTCTCAAAACGGAAGCGTACGCCGGCGTCGCCCTGCTCTTGGATCTGATCGAACTCTGCGCCGACGCCGCGGCGCGCAAAGACGCGATCGCCGCGCAACCGGTCAAATACGGCGATCTCAAAAAACTGGCGGCCGAGGCTGTCGCCGCGCGGTTCGCCGACTATCGCGCCAAGAAGAAAGAATTGATGAAAAACCCGGACCGCGTCCGGATGGTCCTGGCCGCCGGCGGCTCCAAAGCCCGCGCCGTCGCCCGCCAGACGATGGAATCCGTACTGCACGCGACCGGTTTGCGCTAAGCATGACCTACGAAGAGATCCTGAAACAGCTGGAGGAGTACCACGCCGCGCTCGCGGCGGAGGACCGCCTGGCCCGCGCGGGCCTGAAAAAGCGGCCTTCGTTGGTTTCCGTGCGGGAATCTCACAACAATCTTTTCACGCAAGACACGATCATCGCGCTGCGTGAAATGATCGAACGCACGCCACAGCCGAAGAAGCGCGATCAGATGGAGCGCGCGCTCTTTGCGCTTCTCGAAGGCGTCATCGCCACGGAGACGCTGCCGATTGAAGAAAAGATTTTCTTGAAATCGGCTTCGCTCGAGACGGGGGCGGACGGACTCAAAGTCCCCTACTACGACATCGCCGGACGCATCGCCCGCGAAAACGATTTTGCGAAGCGCGAGACGCTGCGTGCCGCGCAAGCCGCGCTCTCCGAGGAATTGACGCCGCTCCGAATCGATCTCGAGCACGCGTCGCGCCAAGCGCTCGGCAAATTCGGATTCGGCACGATCCGCGAATATTCAGAAGCGAAAAAACGTTTTCGCTACGACGCCTTTTTGCAAAAAACACTGCCGATCCTGGCGGAGACGACCGGGATGTACCGCCGCGTCATGACCGACGCGCTCAGGCGCTCGTACGGAAAGGAGCTCGGCGACATCGGTTCGGCGCACGCCTTGCATTGGCGCGCCGCGAGTGAGTTCTCGCACCTCTTCCCCGCCGAAAAACTTCTCGAACTCTGCGCCGGCGCCTTCGCGACGATCGGTTTGGCGTTCGAACAAGCGCCGCAGATCCGTATCGACGCCGAAGACCGTCCCGGCAAGCATCCGCGCGCCTGTTGCTTCGCGCCGCGCGCGCCGGAGGAAATCCACGTCGTGCTCAAACCGCAGGGCGGCTACGAAGACGTGCGCGCCTTGCTGCATGAAGGCGGTCACGCCATGCACTTCGCCTACACAAGCGCATCGCTGCCGTACGAATGGCGCGGTTTGCCGCGTTCGCACGCGCTTTCCGAAACGTTTGCCGCGTTACTTGAACATCTTCCGGAAAACCCTCTCTGGCTCGAGCATGTCATGCACGTGCCGAAAGCCGCGGCCGAACGATTTGGCGCGACGGCGCTTCTCGGCAATCTCTTCATGATGCGCCGCTACGTCGCCAAGTTCAGTTACGAACTCGCCTTCGACGAAAAACCATACGACGTCGCGCGTAATAAAGAACTCTATGCCAAAACACTGCGCGATCTGACGGGCTTCGCCTACGAACCGGAGTTTTGGATCGAAGATATGGACAGCGGTTTCTACAGCGCCGACTACCTCCGCGCTTGGATCGCCTCCGCCCAGCTCGCGGAACACCTCATCCGCACCTTCGGCGATCGCTGGTTCCTAAAGCGCGACACCGGCGCGTTCTTGAAAGGCCTCTTCGCGAAGGGCGTGTCGTGGGATGCGGAAGAATTGGTGCAAAGCCTCGGCATGACCGCCTGGGATCCGCTTCCTCTCATCCGCAAGTTTGATAACATTTCGCGCCTGCTCCGCTAGCGCCAATAGAAAACAATCAAGGATTGACACACCCGCCCGGGTGTGCTTTCATTTCAGGGTTCATCACAAGGAGCATTCGATGACCCACCGAGGTTCGGTTCCCGTTTCCGTCTGGTTGCTGCAGATGTGCGTTCCCCTGTTCGCGCTCTCGGCCGCCCTCGTGCTGATGGCGCTCGGCGCACCGCCGACGGAATACGCGGCGCGCTGTCCGACGCACGTCACGCTGGCGTTCCTCGTGTTCTACGGCGTGATGCTGACGTTCGGCGCGCTCTTCAGCAACGACGAGGACCTGACCGACTTGAAGATCCTCGCGGCGTGCTTCGCGCCGGCACTACTGCTCATTCTCCCGCATCACACTCCGTACGGGGCTCGCGCCGGGCTCTGGCAGGAGATCCTGCTGCCTTCAGTCGCCGTGATCTGGGCAGGTGTCGTAACGACGTTCTTGCACATTCGCACGGCCGTCGGCCAATGCGACGTGCGCGCGCGGATCGCCGTGCCCGTCTCGATGTGCGTCATGTTCATCACGATCGAGGCGCTGCTTCGCCCGTACAACCTCCTCTTGAACTTCGCGATCTGCGTCTACGCGCTCCCGGTCATCGTCGTGTCCCTGCGCGACCACGACGCCTCCGTGCCTCCGGCCCCATCTTGACATTTGGGGCTTTTTCTTTTACAATCGCCCTATCCTAGGTGCATCGTACCTGGGAGCTGTTTTAAGGGAGCCGGATGGTCGCCCCGCATGCGCGGGGAGGAAAGTCCGAACACCGTTTCGCGGAGTAATCCGTGATTCAGAGATCGTTGCTAACGGCAACCGGGAACAACGGATCACATCATGTCTCGGGTAACGAGAGATGGTGCGGATACGCCAAGCCCAGGGAA
>CAZKMF010000039.1:0-13415 GCA_964553975.1 uncultured Gammaproteobacteria bacterium
GGCGGCTTGTAATCGTAAATATCATCCGTAATCTGGAAGTAGATACTCTGAAGCTGCTGACGGTAGAGCGGCGGACCGATGTACGGATAGTCGATGTAGGTCATGTCGACAGAGCCGTCATCAGCAACTTCGTAGCAGCCAAGAATACCGATCGCTTCGCTATTGATGCTGTAGGTTGCTTCCTTGGCGATGCAAATCGGATCGGAAACCGTCGGATCCAGCGAGTTGCTGCATACGTGGCTTGAGTCACAGTCGCCGTTATTCGTGCATTTTTTAGCGTTGCCGTTACCATCCAGTTGAGGTTGATGCGACGCAGTAGAAATGCCTGGCCACTGGCACCACTGGCCAGGACCTGCCTTCTGACAATTGGCCGTCCACGTCGCATTTGGCGACGCGTTCGTGATCTTTCCGGGTCCGAAGAAGTTGTTGGTGTATTGATCGTACGGACCAACAGTTGTTCCGTCGATGTTGTCGCGGCTGTCGCGATCATCCGTTGAGTTGATGTCCATCTGCATCGCCCACGGGTTCTGGTCGCCGACGCAATAGAAACGGCGGTCAGCGGCGGCGAAGTAGCCCGCAGACTGGTTTTGGTTGTAGATGTCGCGCGCGCCGCCAATCAAACCGACCGGGCGCCAGGTCAGACAAGCGTACTGATCGGACGTGCCGTTAATCGGGCGCGTCATATCGCGTTCCAAGCATTGGCCTTCATAGCCGACGACGCGATCCATCTTGTTCAAACGGACGCATTGGCCGCCGTCGTTGCAGCCGCTTGCAAGCAAGCCGGACGAACTGTCGGCAGTTTTGCTGCAGCAGGACGGATTGTTTTTCGTGCGCATGCCGGACGCGAGCGGGTCGCATTCGTAGCCGGCGTACGCGCCGCCGGTGCAGTACCCCGTCGGCAAATCAGAACTCGTTGGCGGGAAATACTTCTTCTCCGCTCCGTAACTCGCAATGATGTAGTTGCATTCGCAACTCGAGACTTCGACGCCGTTGATCAAGCGACGCTGGCAGACGTTCGCGCCGGCAAAACCCGGACTAGGACTGATCAACACGGGGTTGCCGTTGTTGATTTCCGCCGCTTCGTAATTCCAACCGTTCGGATCGGCAACGCCGGACGGGAACGGCGCGTCCTCTTGCGGGTACGCGCGGCAAGCCGCGCCCGGATAACCGGAGAAGATTTGGGGTTGATTCAGCTGCGCCTCGGTCGTAATGCGGCGACCGCCGTCGATCGGGTAGACGCAGAGGCGGCTGCCGGCCGGGCCAAGACATGTGCCTTGGTTAGCCGCGGGGCCACATACCGATCCGTACGCTCCGTTGCAGGTATTGCCGACGAAGACGAGACGAAGATCCGGCTTTTTGGAATCGTTGCCGACGTTTACGGTGACGAGCTCGTCAACCGAATAGCGATTCGGAATCGCGTACCCCGAAAAGTCCATGCCTTGGGCGCCAATGACGCGCTTGGCGTAGACTTTTTGCGTCAGCGTCGTACCGGAGTAGTCGCTGTTCACGTAGCGCACGCAGCGCGTCGAGTTGCCGACGCGTTCGAATTCGGCGCAAAGACTGTACGACGTGCAGACGTTCTGATACTGCCCCGTCGACTGATTGAAGACGGTTTCGCTCGAACGGCAATCGAGCCATTCGCCGCACTGGCGATCGCGCTGCACGCGAAGAATGATGTTGGAATCGCCGCCGGGCAGCGGAGCGACGAGTGCGCCGTGTTGCGCGTCCGAAAGTTCGTAGGTCGCGGTCGCGCTGTAGATCTTCGTCAGGTTATCCGTCTGCCAGAAGAGTACGCACGCGGAAGCGCTCGTGGCGCCGGAAGGAGATTCATTCAAACTAACGCGATTCTGGCAGCTCTTCGTATCCAAACGTTCGTTCGCGTTGGCGTAGTACGAAGTACCTCTCGGATGCGTGGAAGATGGCGCCGCCGGGTCGATGAACTCCTTGCACATGTCGTACTGCGGCGAACACTCGCCGGTCCAACCGTCGTAATTCGCGTCCGAGTTCTTCCAGATACCGTAGCGGTCACCGGACTCGAGGAAGTTCGGATCGCACGGTTCACTCGTCCCCTTCTTGAACCAACCACGACTTCCGACAGCGGCACCGTCGCGGTATTCGCAAACGCGCGCTTCAGGGTCCTTGAAATAGACTGGCGAACCGTCAACGTTGCGCTTGTAGGCTTGGCAGTATTGTTCCGTTTCGTTGCAAAGCGTTTTACCGTACTCAGCGGGGAGGTTCTTCAAGTAGACGGTTTTCCAAGCGTCGACAGCCGTGCGCTCGCTGTTCATGCGGCGATCGCCCATAGCCGTGCAACCGATCGCGGCAGCATCGCAGCGATACTTGCTGTCGTTCACGAGATATTCAACGGCGTCGGAGGGTACGCGCACCGTATCGCCCGTCGGACTGACGCGAGAAGCCGGCACTTCGTCATCGATGTCGTAGCGGCAGCTCGTCTGGCCTTTCGTAACCTGACAGACGGCGGCACCATCAACCACGCACGGACACGTGAGTCCGGCACCCGGCACGCAGGCCGCAGCGATCGTACAGACGGCGCGGAACGTTTGTGGGAACGGCGATGACGAGTTGCGCGTGTCATACAACGCCTCGCAACCGACCGCAGCCGAGCGGCACAGTTTCTCAAAAGATTTGAACGTCGCGGTCGTATTGCTGCGATCGGTATAGGCGCGGCAACCAAGCATGTACTGAGGCGATGCGACACCGGAAGGCGTCTGATCGCAAGAGGCCGGGGTCTTCCAGGAATTCTCAACCAGATACACGTCATCGGTAATCTCGCGGAGCTCGACGTTATCGAGGAAGAAGAGCGCCGCGCCGCCGCCGATCCTCTGGAAGATCAACTGTTCTGCAGGATCGACGTCGCCCGTAATTTCAACGGGACCGATCTGATACGGGCGCCACTCCGTCGAAAGACTGACCGGCGCCTCCGTCGACGTGGTTCGGTTATAGGTGAAGCTGTGATCGCCCGCATGACTCAAACGGGCCGTCAGGTCTCCCGTCCCCTTCGCCCAGAACGTCAGGATGTAGGACTGGCCCTTACGGATGTGCGTCGCGACGTTTTTCGTCACGTCGGCACGCGTCAATTTCAACGAGTGTCCGCCAGCCGAAACTGATTCGTTGCTGTTCACGACGTCCGCCGTGCTGCCGCCGCCGGGGACGGACGACCAACCGGACGTTGTCGCGTTTTCGAAGTCATCAGTGAACAGCACGCGGATGTTGCGTGAGGCGTTGCCGGAATACGCGCGGCAATCCTTGGCGGACGGCGCACACGACAAGCTTTCCGGAGCGTACCCCAAGTACCGGCACTCGGCGTTTTGCCAGCGGCCGCCGTGATTGCGGCATTCCGTTTCCGTACTCTTGGTGATGCGGTATTCCTTGCACGCGTCGGAAGAAAGAATCGTCTTCGAGTAGAGGCGGTAGTGAATATTGC
Organism: uncultured Gammaproteobacteria bacterium; assembly: GCA_964553975.1. Lineage (GTDB taxonomy): Bacteria > Patescibacteriota > Patescibacteriia > SG8-24 > DYFX01 > DYFX01. The sequence continues at coordinate 3,446 of CAZKMF010000039.1, forward strand.
CATCGATGTCGTAAAACTCGCGGCAGTCAGGGTTGATACCAACGTCGAACTTGGCGCACGAAGAAGCCGCCACGCTCGCGGCGTCATCCGCGCAGTGCGGCTGGCCGGCGCCGTCGTAGGCAAGCTTCGTGCAAGGCGCGGTGCCGCCGGTCGGATCAGAGACGCCGCTTGCCGCAACGAGATTGCTCTTGCGAAGCGACCAGGAGCGCAGCTGGTATCCGCGCACATCGTTCCCTTCCCATGTGTAGTAGGTTCCGGTCTGCTCGTCGGGCTTCGTGCAGAAACGGAGATACGTAAAGTACTCGCGGGATTCGCCGCCTTGCGCAAGCTTTTCAATATTCGTGAATTCGGAGCAGCCGACTTCGCTCGCGACGCAACTCGTCGCCGTCGAAGGAATCAGGAAAAGCGGGAAACGCGCTTCGTTGAATTGCGTCGGTTCCTGACGGAAGGTGTCGTAGCCGCCGCATTCGGCGGGGCAGAGATCGTTCGACGTCGTGACCGCCGTGATCGCGACGCCTCCATCCTTCGGCACATAGGCGTTGCAACCGACTTCTTCGCGGCGGCACGCAGGCGCGTACTTCGCACACTCAGCTGGAGGGTTCGCGCCGGTGCAATCGAGTCCCGAAGGCGCTTTTTTGAGCGTGATGCGCTGCGAAGAGGCTGAATAGGCGTCGTGGTAGTTGGTCGAACCGACGGAGAGTTCAAGTTGGACCGCGTCGGCCAGCACGCGTTCGACCGCAGAGTCGGAAGAAAGGATTACGCGGGCGTATCCGACGTTCGAAGGCGTCGTGAAACTGCATTTCGCGCGCTGGTACGTATCCGCAGTCGGGAGCGCGACGCGCATCGCCGCGCCGGAAAGATCGCAACCGTCGACGGTCGCGGGCGAAATCGGTTGCGCGGGCGAACTCGTGTCATACAACTGAATCGTTGCGCGCGCGGTCGGAGCGGCACCGTTGCCGTCATGGCGCGTATCGATCGAGAAACTGTAGGCTGCGTCGGAAAGAAGGCCTTGTACGTCTTGCGTCGCGGCCGTCGTGGAAAGCACGATCGAGGAAACGCCCTCAGAGCCCTTGTAGAGTTGATTTTCGTAATTCGCCGAATCCATTTCCCAGAACGAAGGCTTGTTTGTCGCGACGTTTTTCGATTCGAATCCGGGGTTGCGCACGAGGTTCAGCGTACCCGTCGAGACCCTCACGAACTGGGTGCAACCCGCGTCGGTCGAGGCGCACGTTGCTGCCTGCGCGTTCAAGAAAATACTGTCATAAGGAGAAGCCGAGAACGAACCGCCGAACAGCGCGACGTCATCGAACCACGTGCGGTTGCCCGCGGCGGGCGTGTCGGAACTTACGTCAATTCTGGCGTTGGTCGTGCCCGGAGGAGCCGTGAATACGCAAGAGCCGGTCTGATAGCCGAGTGCGGTGGCCGCAATCGTAAACGAGACGGTCTTGCCTTGCGCGTCGCTCTGGCAGGTCGTTGAAAGACCGGACCCGTCAACCGCGTTACCGTCCGCTTTGAGGAACGAGAGGCGGAGAGTGCCGACGGCGTTCGTGCCTTCAAGCTCTTGAATAGCACCAGCAGAGAACGTGTACTGCTGACCAGCCATAAGCGAGGGAACGGCAACACTCGCGCCATTGCCAACGAAGACACCGACGGCGTTCATACCGTGCGCCGACAACGTACCGGAACGATGCAGACGAGCTCCCGCCGACAACGACCAATCACGCGGCGCGTTGTTCAAAAGATCCTCAAGACCGCCGTTCGGAACGGCGTTCGTCGTAAGACTGTATTGGCGGCAACCCGCGTTTTGAGAATTGCAAGCGCCGGCGTCGAGCGTATTGGCCAGATAGGCAAACGAGGCGCCATCGGCACGCTTGTAGACGGTGCAGCTCGAGAACTGCGCGGGACACGCGTCCGCGTCGAGTTTCCAGACGCTCTTTTCGCGCACGCAGTAACCGTAACCACCGACGCAGTTACCGGCAGCGTCCTGAGCGATACAACTCGTTGCGTCAACGCACGTCTGTGCGCGCGCGGCGGACTGCGGCGCCACAAGCGTGGGTCCCGGAGCCTGCTGGCGGCAGATCGATGCCGGATACTTCAAGACCCATTCCGGATCGATCATATGGCACCAAGGGTGCAGAGGATCCGGCAACCTTGTTTCGTCGACGTTACCGGCAGCGTCACGCGGACAATCTTCAAAACGATCCATCGCCTCCCCCAGCGTAATAGGCCGGTTCACGTCGTTGAACGGCGAGTTGGCCGCCATTTCCCAACCGATCGGCAACACGCGCGCGTTGCGAAGCTTTACGAGGTTGCTGTAGCAAAACGCGTCCTTATAGCACGTCGCCTCGTTGTTTTTTCGGTGCGAAAGCGGCAAGAGCTGCCACGAACGGCTCAGCATCCCCTGCGCCACGGCCTGGCGCACCGTCATCGCTTCGCCTTGATCGGCGCGGCTGACCGCGTTAAAGAATTGCGTATCGATCACGCAGTGATTCGGACCGCGACCCTGATCGGGACACGTCGCGAAATCGGTGAGTACGTTGTAATTCGTGACGGAAAGAATTTTTGGCGTAAGGAGCGACGCGTTCGCGAGTTCGGCCGCGGGACGACCACCGAGCGGAGGCGCTGCGTCAAACGTAAGCGTCTGATCCTTCGAGTTGTTCAGGAGATCGTTGACCGTGATCAAGCCTTGCGTGAAGACTTTCTTCAAAAGCTGTTCCGAAAGCGCGCCTGCGAACGTTTGCAGCGCGGCCGGCAAAATGGAAAACGCGCCGGCTCCGAAGGCGTGGCCGGTGATCTGTACGCTCTGATCCGTGGCTTTCTGGCTCTGATCGAGCGAGGCCGTCATTTCATGCTCGACGACCGAAGCGGGCGTTTTGATGTCGCGCGAAATGAAGTCGCGCACGGGCTTGAAGCCCTTGTTCGTAAGATAATCGCCGTAGGACTCGAGTTTTTTGTCGGCAACGCTCTTCAACGTGACGTTGTTGAGCTCAATCGCCGCGGAAAGAGAGCTATCCCCCGGCGTAAACATGATGCCGACGTTATCGAGCACTGTCGCCGAGTCTTGGTTCGCGAACGTATCCCAGTTGCTGGAAATACTGTCCCACGTACACTTCGGTTTCGGCGGCGTCGGTCCGCCCGTGCCAAGCACGCCGGGAAGACCGTTCAAAAAGCCAAGTTTAAAATTCAAGGCAAGCGTCGGGTCTTTCGGTACGCACAGGTTGATACCAAGTTTGCCGAAACTGGCGGGGTCGGTCGTGAGCGTACCGAGGATTTCTCCAGCGGCGTCTGCTCCAGTGTTTTCAAGATATTTTCCGAGCCCCTCCGTCGTGAAAAAAGGTTTTTGACCGTTGCCGCCCGACGAGATGTAGACCGCCGCGTCGTAGGCGATCTTCTGCGCAAAATAATTGACGCCATTCAAAAGCGCGATCGCAGCCGTGTTCGTGAGCGAAATTTTCAAAATCTGCCAAGCACTTTGCTTAACGGTGTCGGTCGTTTGCACCGTCCCTTGGGCCGTTTGGACCGCGTTCTGCGAGTTCAAAAGACCGAGCTGGGCGTTTGCGCCAGGATCCACGACAACCTGGGGAATACCGAATTGGGCCGAGGCTGGGCGCGCGCCTAATAGAAGCGAACCAAACACGCCAGTCACGGCGAAAGCAGCGAGGAAACCCGCGGCAAGGAGCTTAGTTGGTAATCTTCGTGTCGACATTGGATTGGACTTCCTTCAACGACTGCTGATAGAGGCTGACCAGCGTAGCGTCGTCGATACCGGCTAAATCGCTTTCTTTAACTCCATTCTGTACGAGCAGGGCGCGGATCTGCGCGGGCGTCGGGTTCATGAGCTGCTGCAGCGCCTGCTGCTCAACCTGCGCGGTCGAGCTGGCGACTGCGGCTTGAGGAGAAAGACTCGCCGCGATACCGCTCTCCACGCAATTCTTGCCTTTCGGACAGTTCGGATCCTCCCCTGCTTTGAGCTCGTCTTGGTCTTTTATGCCGTCAGAGTCGGAGTCGGAGAGGTAAGGACTTGTTTTGTAGACGTACGTTTCTTCGAAATCGGTCAGCGTGTCGCCATCCGTGTCTTTTGATTTCATTCCTTCGATCCGCTCTTGTTCGACTTGATCCGGCGTTTTGAAGGTTCCTGTTTGCGAAGCGAAGGCCATTTTAAATGACGCTCGCCATTGATACATGCCGAGTCCTAAACCGATGAGACCCATAACCAAAACAACCCACGCCCCAGCGCGGTGTTCTCTGGGCCTCTCGTCCGTGATCGGCAGATCAGCGGGCATGCCCTAATAGTATCACATCTGCATCGCCAGCGTTATCCACTTTTCAGGCGAAACTTCTTCAGGCCGAGCCTCGGGAGAGATGCCGGCGGCGCTCAACTGTTCAGCTGCGTGAGCACCGAGAAGAGATCGCAACGTATTCTTAAGTTGGCGGCGTTTTTCGGAGAAACCAAGCGCGATCAGCTTGAAAAACAGCTCTTCCGCGCGTCCGGAAAGCGGAAGTTCCTTGCGTATATCGAAGCGGACGACGCAGGATTGCACCTTCGGCGGAGGAGAGAAAGCACCAGCTGGCACGGAAAAGAGAATTTTGGCGTCAGAATAATATCCACAGAAAGCCGCAAGGCGATTCATATCACCCGGTTTGGCGGCAATACGCTCCCCAACTTCTTTTTGCAACATGAGCGTGATCGATGTCGGCCCCTTTCCGGTCGAAGCGCGCATTGGCAAAAACCGCTCGAGCGTCTTCGACGTAATTTCGTACGGCAGGTTGGCGACAAGCTTCCAATCGTGGCCGAGCGAAGCTTCCAGCGCGTCCGCGTCCAGGTCGAGCGCGTTCGCGCGGAGTACTTCGACGTTCGCGGGGAGCCCTTCCTCTTCAAGCAGCGCGTACAGGCGACGATCAATCTCGACGGTCAGTACTTTTTTCGCCGATGAAGCGAGCGCGCGCGTTAACACGCCGCGTCCAGGACCGATCTCGAGCACGGCGTCGTCTTTCGTGACACCCGCGCCCGCGACGATCTTCGCGATGATCGTCGTATCGGTTAGGAAATGTTGTCCGTAGCGGCGAATCGCCATATCAAAGGCGCTTCATCAATTCGCGATGGATGTCATCTTCCGTAATTGCGCCTTGGCGCAGCAGTTTCATGACACCGCCTTCGGCGCGAACAATCGTCGACGGCGGGACGTTTTTTAACGCACCCGCGTCAAGCACGAGGTCAGGAACCGTACCCAGGTCCCGCAAAACGGATGCCGCGTCGTACCGCGTTGTACGCCCGGAAAGATTGGCTGATGTTGAGATAATCGGTTTGCCCAATCCTAAGGACAACGCCTTCGCCCAGGGCGAGGGGCTGACCCGTACCGCCAACCATTTTTTTCCTTTCGCGGCAGGCGCGACGAGCGTGAGAGGTCCGGGCCAGAAGGCATGCGCCAACATTGCGGCGTAGCGATCCAATTTCACGAAGCGACGTGCTATCGATAACGACGCGGAGATCATCGGCAACGGTTTAGACGCATCGCGTTTCTTGAGCGAAAAAAGTTTCTTTATCGCAGCGGTATTTTCGGGATCACAACCGAGCGCGTAGGCGGTTTCCGTCGGATAGACGACAAGGCCGCCGCGCTTCAAACACGCAACCGCTTTTGCCAGCGTCGCACGATCCAGATGTTTTAGATTGATTCTGGTGAGCAGCATGTCAACGCGTTTTAAACCACGCGACCGTTTTTGTAACGCCAGTCTTTATAGGTGTCTTTGCCTGCCACTTCAGTTTTTTCTTGGCGAGGTTCGGGTGCAAACAACTGCGCCGTACGTCGCCGGCGACGGTCGGTCCGCGGCCAAAGGTGCCTTTCCAGCCGAAGGCCTCGGCAATCAAGGATGCAACCGTCTTCACGTTCGTCTCTTTGCCGGTGGCGATATGGTACACGCCCGATTCCTTGGCGCTGAGCGCTTTCACGTTCGCCTCAACGACATCGCCGACATACACGAAATCGCGCGTCTGCTTGCCGTCTCCAAAAATTTTGGGGGTTTTTCCGTCTTTCAACATCTTGCAGAAGACACCAATGACCCCGCCCTCCCCCTTCTGATCTTGGCGCGGACCGTAGACGTTGGCGTAACGCAGCGCGACGTACTCCAATCCGAAATGGTGCCGCGCGGCTTCGAGATAATATTCGAACGCGAGTTTGGCCACGCCGTACGGCGTGCGCGGTGACGGCACTTCCGTTTCCGGCGTCGGGAATTTTTTTGTGTCGTGATAGATCGCGCCGCCGGAAGAAGAGAAGACGAGTTTTTTTACCTTGTGCTTCACACAGAGATCGAGCAGGCGCAGCGAACCGTGGATGTTGGTTTCAGCATCGTGGATCGGATCTTGCACCGAAACGCGCGCGTCGATGTGCGCGGCGAAATGAAAAACAACGTCCGGTTTCTCGGCAGCGAAAACGACGCCGAGTTTCGGGCTCGTGATGCTGATGCCGTAGAAATGCGCTTCCGGGTTGAGATATTCACGGCGACCGTTACTCAGGTCATCGACGACAGCAACAACAAATCCATCAGCAATCAATCGATCGACAAGATGCGAACCGATAAAGCCCGCTCCACCCGTAACCAACGCTCGCTTCATCTTTTTCATACTCATTCGTTGTTGACTTCGATCATCTCGTGCTCGCCGTTCATCGGTTCGCCGACTCCGAACCAGCGTTCGCCGCCCTGCAGCACTTCCTTTGCACGCACGTAGAGCTCGTTCTTTCCCGCCAAGAGCTCGGAAGTCATCGGCACGTCCGTTTTCAAAAGGTACGGAAGGCGTTTTTGGCTGTGCGGTCGCGCGACATCGAAAACGTACGTCGTGCTCGCGTCCATCTTATCGGGAATAACGACGAAAGAATGCGGCTCGGGTTCCTCGGTGGAATCCTTGGCATCAAACATCGTCGCTCCGCCGACATAGGCGCTTTCAATTCCAACCCTCTGGAGGAGATATTGCGTCAGTGCTGCTCTTTCGGCGCACATCGTCTGCCCGCGGAGTTCGGACAGTGCCGGCGTTTTTTCTCCGACGTACTTCATTTTTCGCTCGAGCGTGTCGCGCTCCTCGCCCGAGACCTGCAGCAACGCGTCAACCTTGGACTGAAGCAACATGCAGGAAAAAAACAGGTATGGATCAATTTTTTCTTTCGGACCGACTTGCTCGAGCCATTGCGCTAACGCCTCCCGCCGCGTTTCGTACAGTTCACGAAACTTGTCAGGATTAATGTTCGAAAGTTCGGCTTCGAACGTTTCAAAATCCAAACGCAGTCGAGCCGTAAGCTTGTCCGAGAATATCGTGCCCCCAACAGGCAGGAGATCGCCGTTTTCCAGCTTGCCTGCCCACATACCGCGAAAAAGACTCTCCCATTCTTTACGTGCAGAAGGAATGTTTTCGCGTTCCGCGTCTGAATTGTGGGGTTCGATCTCGTGATCCATAGCGCGGTTATTCTTCGTCTTCTTCATCCTCCGCGTGCGTTTTGAGATACGCTTCCGGATCTTTCATCCATTTTAGATACGCTTCGATGAACTCGTCGATGCCGCCGTTCAAGACGCCGTCGGTATCGCTCGTTTTGTGCTTGGTCCGATGGTCTTTGACCATGCGGTACGGCTGGAGCACGTAGGAGCGGATCTGGTTCCCCCACTCGGCACTGTGATACTCACCGCGGATGCCTTGCAGATTCTTTTGATGCTTTTCTTCTTCGATGGCGGCGAGTTTGGCCTTCAGCATCTTCATGGCGTTCTCGCGGTTCTGTTGCTGCGAGCGCTCGTTCTGGCAGGTCGTCATGATACCCGTCGGAATATGCACGATGCGGACGGCGGAATACGTCGTCTGCACGCCTTGGCCGCCGTGGCCGCCGGAAAGGAACGTGTCGATGCGCAAGTCTTTGGCGTCGATTTTTATATCCGTAGCGTCGCCGATGTCAGGCATGACTTCGATCATCGCGAACGACGTGTGGCGGGCTTTAGCGGCGTCGAACGGTGAAATGCGCACGAGGCGATGGACGCCGTGCTCGCTCCTCAAGAAACCGTAGGCGTGCCGGCCAATGACTTCGATCGTCGCGCTCTTCAAACCCGCCTCTTGTCCTTTGCTTTCGTTCAGCATGCGCACCGTCCAACCCTTCTTTTCGCAAAAGCGCGTGATCATGCGGAAGAGCATCTCGGCCCAGTCCTGCGCCTCGGTGCCGCCGGAACCCGCGTGGAAGGTCAGGATGGCGTTCATGGCGTCGTAGCGTCCGCTGAAGAGCACCAAAAATTCGAGCTCCGAGAATTTTTTCTCGAGCTCGGCCATCTGTTTTTCGACTTCGGGACGGAACTCGACTTCCTCTTCCGGCTTCATGCCGGAGACGAGTTCTTTCAAATCTGCCGCTTCCCTCTCGATCACGTCCCAGGTTTCGAGCTCGCGGCGGATTTCGGATACTTGTTGCGCGATGACTTTAGCGCGGTCCGGCGTGTTCCAAAAAGCCGGATCGAGCATCTGCTCCTCGTACTTCTTCAGCTCTTCGCGAGTAGCAGCGTCGTCAAAGTAACCTCCGGGTGGAGGTGATGCGCTCAGAAAGCGCGCCGACTCGTTCAAGAATATCCTTCATATCGTTTCGACGTTGATATGCCTTACAACTTGATCTGTGTAGCGTACTTCCCCAGAATCGGCAACTCCCACTTCTCGCCGTTCAACGTTTTCGTCAGGGCGAGAATGTTGATGATCAGGAGCGAAAGCCAGGCCGCCCAACCGACGAACGGGATCCAGGCGAAGAAAGAAACGATGATCCAGGCGACGAAAAGCACGATGCCCTGCTTAGCATGGAACTGGCAGAAGGCACTGTCTTTTTTCCCCATCGGCACGACGAAAAGCAGGAGCACGTACGAAAGCGCCGCGGTCGTACGATGCGTCTTGGCGTCTTGATCCATATGGATCATTCTATCATTTTTCCGGTCCGATTTCAAGAGCCGCTCACGAAGCGGAAACTGGTCAGCATCAGGTCGAGCGCGGCTTGCACGGACGAACGATCATCTTCGGAAAAACGAGTGACAGTGCCCGGTTCGTACACTTCATAGACCGTCGTTGTCACGCGCGTCGAAAGCTCGAAACAACGTCCGTTTTTGTAGACGCGATAGTTCTCCCCTTCCAAGCGATGGCTCATCGCCGCGTCGCTGAACGAGAATTTCTTGTAGGTGACGCCGTTAAGATTCGCTTCTCCATCCGGCATTTCCCCATTCGAAGGCGCGCCGCACGTCGTTGGTTTCTTCAAATCACCGCGGCTATGCACTGCGAAAGCCGCTCCTCCAAAATTCGTGTTCTCGTAAGCATTCTTCGCAATCGGGAAACAGACGATGGCATGATCCGGATCGCAAACGGGAATGTAGCCGGAAAGCTGCATCTCGCGCGCGTCCTCGGTCAGCACCAGCGTTTCCGGATACTCGACGGAGAAACCGTACTTCGCGTTGGTATACGTTTTCGTGATTGGTTTCGGGGGCGGCAAGGGTACGATCTGCGGTTCCGGCGCGGATTCCTCGACGATCGGCTGAACGGCCGGTACTGGATTTTGCCGAGAAAACGCAAACGCGAGCGCGACAATCGCGAGCGCGGCGATCAATCCGGAAAGCAGGATAGCTTTGGGCGTACTCATGCGTGGTGATTAGTTCGTCTTCAGTATACTCCTCTCGCGGCGATACGGGCAGTTTTCTTGCCAACATAAAACCCCGGCTCATGGCCGGGGTTTTACATCCGCACTTAGTAATCCATGCCCATTCCCCCGCCCATACCGCCACCCATCGGCGCGGTTTCTTTCTTTTCGGGGAGTTCGGCGACGACGGCTTCGGTCGTCAGGAACATGACGGCGACCGAGACGGCGTTCTGAAGAGCGTTTCGCGTGACTTTAACCGGATCAACAATGCCCGCAACCAACATGTCGTCGACGAGCGTTTCGCTCTTGGCGTCGTAACCGGCACGCTTCGACGTTTTCAT
>CAZKMF010000040.1:0-7392 GCA_964553975.1 uncultured Gammaproteobacteria bacterium
CGATCGCAAAGACTATAAAGCCAACCTTCGCCAGGACGTCGAGATGCGCGAATTCCTCCGCACCTCGCTCCGCGAAGCGGCCGTCGACAAGATTGAAATCGACCGCGGCCGCAACCAGATCACGATCACGATCCATTCCGGCAAGCCGGGTTTCGTCATCGGTCGTGGCGGCACCGGCATCGAGGACCTCAAGAAGAAGCTGTCCGACAAGTTCTTCAAGGGCAGTAAGAAAACGAAGGTCCAGCTCAACATCGTCGAAGTCACGCGCCCCAGCCTCTCGTCCGCGATCACGGTGCAAAACATGATCGTCGATCTCGAGAAGCGCATGCCGTTCCGCCGCGTCCTTAAAACGACGATCGACCGCGCCCAAAAGGCCGGCGCGCTCGGCGTGAAGGTCATGGTGTCTGGCCGCTTGAACGGCGCTGAAATCGCTCGCCGCGAAATGCTCTCGTGGGGCTCCGTCCCGCTGCAGAACCTTCGCGCCGACATCGACTACGCCGCCGACTTCGCTCGCACTCTCTTCGGCGCCATCGGCGTCAAAGTCTGGATCTACCGCGGCGAAATCTTCGACAAGGACGGTATCGCGCCGGCGCTCAAAGCCCCGCTTTCCGCCGCCGAACGCGAACGTTCGCACCGCGGCGGTCCGCGCGGCAACGATCGCCGTCCGGCCCCTCGCGCCGCTGCTCCGAAAAAGGCAGCCGCGTAATCCACCGCTATGTTGATTCCGAAAAAAGTTAAACACCGCAAGTGGCACAAGCTGAAGAGCTCCGGTCTCCAAAAGGCGACCACCAAGCTCTCGCTCAGCTTCGGCGAGTTCGGCCTCAAGGCCCTCACGCCGGCATGGGTCACCTCGCGCCAGATCGAAGCGGCTCGCCGCACCATGTCGCGCTACATCAAGCGCGGCGGAAAGATCTGGATACGCATTTTCCCGGACAAGCCTGTGACCACCAAAGGACTCGAAGTCCCGATGGGTGGTGGTAAAGGCGGCGTCGACCACTACGTCGCGATCGTCCGTCCGGGCACCATCGTCTTCGAAATGGACGGCGTGCCGCTCGAAGCGGCTCGCGAAGCCATGCGCCTCGCGTCCCACAAGATGCCGTTCCGCTCGCGATTCATCACCAAGCACGACTAACTCAGCTCTATGAAGCTTAAGGAACTCAAGGACAAGCCTCTCGCGGAGCTGGAAAAGATGCTTCGTGAACAGCGCGAACACCTGCGCGCCACTCGCTTCGCGGTTTCTGCGTCGCAAGAGAGCAACGTCCGCAAGATCCGCAACGCTCGCAAAACGATCGCGCGGATCATGACCCTCCTCAAAAAGGAGGCAGGTAAGTAAGCAGCCGTATGACTACGAAACAGAACAATCGCCGCGAACTCATCGGCACGGTCGTCTCTGACAAAATGCAGAAGACCATCGTCGTCAATGTCGATCGCGTGAAGACGCACCCGAAGTACGGCAAACAGTACGTTGTTTCGACGCGCTTCAAGGTCCACGACGAAAAGAACGAATACAAGGTCGGCGACAAAGTCGCATTCGAAGAATGCCGCCCGTACTCGCGCGATAAGCGCTGGCGCGTGATCGGCAAAGCCGCTTAACCCACGCGTATGGTTCAACATCGCTCAATGCTGAAGGTCGCCGACAACACCGGCGCCAAGAAGCTCCAAGTCATTCGCGTGCTCGGCGGTTACAAGAAGCACTACGCGGTGCTCGGCAACATCGTGACCTGCGCCGTCAAAGAAGCCGTCCCGCACGGGATGGTCAAAAAAGGCGACGTCGTTCACGCGGTGCTCACCCGCATCCACAAGGAAACGCGCCGCAAGGACGGTTCCTACGTGCGCTTCGACGACAACGCCGCCGTCATCATCGACAAGGCCAGCAAGGAACCGAAGGGCACGCGCATCTTCGGACCCGTCGCCCGCGAACTTCGCTTCATGGGTTTCGGCAAGATCATCTCCTTGGCTCCCGAAGTCGTCTGATCACACCATTATGAAGATCAAAAAAGGCGACAACGTAATGGTCATGGCCGGCAAGGACAAAGGAAAGTCCGGCAAGGTCATCCAAGTCTTCCCTGTCGAAGGCAAGGTCGTGGTCGAGGGCGTCAACGCGACGTTCAAACACGCCAAGACCCGCAAAGCGGGGGAGAAGGGTCAGAAGATCGAGTTCAACGGCCCGATCAATGCTTCCAACGTCATGCTCATCGACGCCAAGACCGGTAAACCGACGCGTGTCGGCTACAAGGTCATGGAAGACGGCCGCAAGGTTCGTCTGGCGAAGAAGAGCGGTGAAACGATCGAGTAATATGCTTCGCGAAATCTACGACAAAAAAGTGGCCCCGGAGTTGATGGAAAAGTTCGGCTACAAGAATCGCATGGCGATTCCGAAGCTGAAACTCGTTTCCGTCAACGTCGGCATGTCCACCAACCTCCTCAAGGATCCCAAGATCCCGGAGACCGTCGAGTCGACCCTCACCCGCATTACCGGCCAGAAGCCGGTCAAGACGCTGGCGAAGAAGTCGATCGCGAGCTTCAAGATCCGCCAGGGACAGCACATCGGTATGAAAGTCACGCTGCGCGGCGAACGTATGTGGCACTTCCTCGAGAAGTTGATCCACGTCACGATGCCTCGTATCCGCGACTTCCGCGGTATCTCTCCGAAACTCGTCGATAAGCAGGGCAACCTCTCGATCGGCTTCAAGGAGTACATCGCGTTCCCGGAAATCCGTTCCGACGAGATCGAGCGCTTGCACGGCGTGCAGGTGACGGTCTCCTCCACGGCCAAGACCCGCGAAGAGGGCCTGGAACTGTTCAAACTTCTCGGCTTCCCCTTCCACGGCTAAGGCCACCCCTATGGCAACAGCAAATCAAATCGCCAAGTCCAATCGCAAGCCGAAGTTCTCGACTCGCATCGTCCGCCGTTGCTGGCGCTGCGGTCGTCGCCATGGTTACATGCGCGACTTCGACCTGTGCCGCATCTGCTTCCGTGAACTCGCCAACCGTGGCGAGATTCCGGGCATCAAGAAAGCTAGCTGGTAACCTATGATGACTGATCCCATCGCTGACATGCTCACCCGGCTGCGCAACGCGGCCATGGTGCGCAAACAGGACGTCGTCCTCCCGCTCTCGCGGATGAAGTTTGAAATTGCGAAAATCCTCGAGAAGGAAGGCTACGTCACCGCCGTCGAAAAATCGGACGCTCATCACGGCCAGCTGAAGCTCAAAGTGCGCTACGACGAGAACGGCCCCGTGATCCGCGACATCAAGCGCGTTTCGAAACCGGGTCTTCGCGTCTACGCGACGAAGGCCGAGCTGCCCCGCGTCCTGAATGGCCAGGGCATCGCTATCGTTTCGACCTCCGCCGGCCTCATGACCAACAAGGAAGCGCGCAAGCGCGGCCTTGGCGGCGAGGTCGTGTGCGAAGTCTACTGATCCCGCGACTATGTCCCGCATTGGCAAAAAACTCATCCAGGTCCCCGCAGGCGTCGATGTCGTCATTTCCGAACAGGAACTGCACGTCAAAGGCCCGAAAGGGGAACTGAAGCTCGCTCTCCATCCGCACGTGCGTCTCGAACGCGCGGGCGATATCTTGACCGTCGGCGTCAAGAGCGAGGAAAACAAGAAGGACCGCGCCCTCTGGGGCCTCTTCAACCGCTTGGCCGCCAACATGATCGTCGGCGTCACCAAGGGGTACGAGAAGTCTCTCGAGTTCGTCGGCGTCGGCTACAAGGTGAACCTTGCCGGAAAAACCGTGAAGATGGACGTTGGCTTCTCTCATGAAGTCGATTTCCCTCTCCCGGCCGGCATCGAAGCCAAAGTCGAAAAGAACACGCTGACCCTCTCCGGCATCGACAAGCAGCTCGTCGGCGAAACCGCCGCGCGCATCCGCCGCATCCGCAAGCCGGAACCGTACAAGGGCAAGGGCATCAAGTACGTCGACGAAGTCATCCGCCGCAAGGCTGGTAAGTCGGCCAAGGCCGGCGCCAAGTAATCGACGCCTATGAAATCTCTCAGCCAAAAGAAAAACGAGACCCGCACCCGCCGCCGCGCGCGCATCCGCGCTCGCGTTAAGGGCACGGCCGCTCGTCCGCGCCTCGCGGTTTTCCGCAGCGCCAAGCACGTCTACGCCCAGCTGATCGACGATGTCGCCGGAAAGACGCTTGTCGCCTCGACGGACGCTGAATCGAAGAAGGCTGCCAAGGCCGAAGGTATGGAAGCGAAGATCGCGTCGGCGTTCGCCGTCGGACAGGATCTCGCCGAGAAAGCCAAGAAGGCTGGCGTGACCGCCGTCGTCTTCGATCGCGGAGGCTACGCCTACCACGGTCGCGTCAAGGCTCTCGCCGATGGCGCTCGCGCCGGAGGCCTCCAATTCTAACCGGAACTATGGAGAACACCAACGCACAACCCGCAGCTCCGGCGACGAACGCCGCACCGTCTCGCGATTCGCGCGGCGGCGGTTTCGGTGGAGGCCGTGGCGGAGACCGCCGCGGTCCGCCGCGCGGCCGCCGTCCGGAAGAGCCGAAGGAATTCGACCAGCGCATTCTCGCACTTGACCGCGTTACGCGCGTCACCAAGGGCGGTAAGCGCATGCGCTTCCGCGCGACCGTCATTATCGGCGACCACAAAGGTCGCGTCGGTTACGGCGTGGCGAAAGCCGCGGACGTTTCCGCCGCGGTCAACAAGGCCGTCACCCAAGCCAAGAAGCGTTTGATGACCATTCCGCTCGTCAACGAAACCATCCCTCATCAGGTCGAAGCGAAGTTCGGCGCCTCCATGGTGCTGATGAAGCCCGCCCCGAAAGGTACCGGCGTCAAAGCCGGCGGCGCCATGCGCGTCGTGATGGAACTCGCCGGCGTGCCGAACATCGTCGGCAAGCTTCTCGGCGGCAAGAACAAAATCAACAACACGAAAGCAACGCTCGACGCGCTCCAGCTGCTTCGCGTGAAGAAAGTGGTCGTCAACGCCTAATATGCTGAAACTCCACTCTCTCAAGCCCAACAAGGGCGCCAAAACCTCGACCCGCCGCCTCGGCCGTGGTCCCGGTTCCGGCCGCGGTAAGACCTCCGGTAAAGGTACCAAGGGTCAGAAAGCCCGCACGGGCGGCCGCAACAAGCTGCGTCTCATGGGCATGAAGATGATCATCCGCCGTATTCCGAAGCTGCGCGGCTTTAAGAGCCAGTACGGCAAGGACGGCACGATCACGCTGCATGACCTCGTGAAGGCGTTTCCGCAGGGCGGAATCGTCACGCGTTCGGAGCTCGCGAAGCGCGGTTTGATCACGGATACTCGCGCGACTCTCAAGGTCGTCGGTTCCATCGAACTGTCTCGCAAGCTGACGCTCAAGGGCCTCAAAGTCTCGACGGGCGCCAAAGCCGCGATCGAGAAGGCCGGCGGTTCGGTTGCCTAAGCTTCCGCCGTTGCGGTAGACTGCCACTCGTATGTGGGCCAAACTCACCCAAATCTGGAAACAGAAGGATCTCCGTATCAGCCTGCTCAAGGTGTTCGGTCTTCTGGTCGTCTTCCGTCTCGCCGCGCACATCCCGATTCCCGGGGTCGATCTTGCGAACCTCCGATCGTTTTTCCAGTCCAACCAACTGCTCGGTTTGATGAACGTCTTCTCGGGCGGCACGCTGGATAACTTCTCGGTCGTTTCGCTCGGCGTCGGTCCGTACATCACGGCCTCCATCATTCTGCAGCTCTTGGGCATGATCATTCCTGCCCTCGAGGACATGCAGAAAGAAGGGGAGCAGGGACAGCGCAAGATCAACCAGTACACGCGCATCCTGACGGTGCCGCTCGCGATGCTTCAAGCCTACGCCATGATCAGCCTGCTCAAGCAGTCGTCGGGCGTGGTCACGGGCCTCGACACGCTGCACCTCATCCTGACGATGCTGACCATGACCACGGGCACGATGTTCTTGGTCTGGCTCGGTGAACTGATCGACGCGCAGAAGGTCGGTAACGGCGTATCTATTTTGATCTTCGCTGGTATCGTCACCAACCTGCCGAGCACGATCCAGCAAGCCTTGCTGACGTACGATCCGTCGCGCCTCCCGGTCTACATCGCCTTCCTCTTGGTTGCGGTGCTGTCCGTCGCTGGCGTCGTCGTCATCTCCGAAGCGCAGCGCAACCCCCCCGTCACCTACGCCAAGCGCGTGGTTGGCACCGGTACGGCCGGCGGCGCGAACACGCACCTGCCGCTCCGCGTGAACATGGCTGGCGTGATCCCGATCATCTTCGCGATCTCGATCATCCTGTTCCCGCCGATGATCGCGCAGTTCTTCGTCCGCGCCAAAACCGCCTGGCTCGCCGCCGCGGCTGCTAAAGTCATCACCTTGTCGCAGAACCAGACGTTGTACGGCATTGCCTACTTCATCCTGTTCCTGGCCTTCACCTACTTCTACACCGCGATCGTCTTCAAACCGGAGCAGATCGCCGAAAACCTGCAGAAGCAAGGCGGCTACGTCCCTGGCATTCGTCCGGGCAAGCCGACGGCCGACTACCTGATGTACTCCGTGAACCGCATTACGCTGGCCGGCGCGGTCGCAATCGCGATCATCGCCGTCCTGCCGCTCGCGGTCCAGTCGTTCCTGACGGGCACCAAGAACCTCGTCGTCGGCGGATCGCAGCTCCTCATCATCGTTTCGGTCGTGCTGGAAATCGTCCGGCAGATCCAATCGCAGATGACGATGCGCGAATACGACTACGACGCCACCAAGTGATGCCTCCAGGCGGGCGATCTGCTCGGGCTTCGCCGCTCGCCCCGTTCCGGCGTACCGAGTACGCCTCACGGCTGCGAGCGGCTCCAGCCCTTCGCATCTCATCCCGCCTGAAGGCATCATGTCATTCCTGCGCAGACAGGAATATCGTACCAACAAAAGAACCGCTGAAAACGGTTCTTTTGTTGTGCAAACTAGCTTATTTGTCTATTCTAGAGAAGTATGAATTTTGTTCAAAAACCCGTTCTTCTGGCGTCCTTTGTTATCAACGCTATCTTGGTTGTGTTATTGACTTTAACTTCACGATCAATTCCAGTTATATCTGGTAAGAATATTCGTACTCAAATCCGGCCTTACCCAAAAAGCTTTTTTGTTGATAATGAGTCGGGGGATGTTATCGTAGCAGGAACCTGGGTAGCTGCGGATGCGTCTGAAGGAAATGATTTTGCGAAAGATCAAGTTAACACGGCTGACATTTTTTGTGATGCTGTTAAGAAGAAATGTCATGAAGAAAGAGCTTTGTTGGTGAGGTTCAAAAATGACGATGCGTATGATTTATTTGCTTATAGATTTGAATATGATGTTCAAGAGTGGAATGAGAATTACATTAGTGCCAAAATTGTTGGATCGGGAAGAGTCTTTGATTTAACTATCAACATCCACAACCAAACCGCATTATTAG
>CAZKMF010000041.1:0-3198 GCA_964553975.1 uncultured Gammaproteobacteria bacterium
TTAAGGAGTAAAACAATTGCAAACACAGTTCGTTTTTTGCTGAATACAACCTGGCCAAACGTGTAAGCGTTTTACTTATCCAACCTGTTTGTTATCATTAACAAACAGGTTTAAATTTGGATTATGAAAATGCTCGCACGAGAATTGGAGAAACTGGGTTTGTCTGACAAGGAGGCCCTCGTTTACCTAGCTTCATTGGAATTAGGGCCCTCACCAGTACAGGCGATCGCAATTAAGGCAGAGGTAAATAGGGCTACGACGTACGTCATGATCGAGGCGTTGTTACAAAAGGGGCTCATGAGTACTTTTGATAAAGGAAAAAAAACGTTGTATACAGCCGAAAAGCCCGAACGACTTCACCGCATCGTTCATAATGAACGTGCGATAGTTGATGAAAAGGAGTCTGTCATTAAAAGTTTGTTGCCAAATCTTGAGGCGTTGTTGGAATCTGCGGGGGATAGACCCAAGGTTTCATTCTACGAAGGTATTGAAGGTTTAGAGGCCATGAGAGAAACGATTTTTGAGTCTGGTGCCGACAAAATGGAAGATGTTATTTCGTATGACGATCTTCGGCACCTGCTTCCAGAAGAACACTGGAAGAAGCACAATAAAAAACTTGATAGTAAGAAGATAAAAGGAAGGGCACTTTTTACTTCTGAGTCTGGAAGTGAGAACCCAAACGATTCAACTGGTATGTGGGCTTATAAAAAGCTGCCACATAAGCTTTTCCCGATGCACGGAGAGCTTACTGTTTACGGAGAACAAGTTGCCATGATTGCTTTACGTGGAAAGCTTGTTGGGGTCATTATCAAAAGTAAAGAAATGGCAACAATGGTGAGGACATTATTCGACCTTGCTTGGAAGCAGGCGGATGAGTACAAAAAATAAACCCCACCGAATCAGGGTGGGTCAGAGGGGGTGACCGTGCTTACCCATTGCCATTCTCCTTCTTCCCCTGTTGTAGGGTCAGGCTCGGAGAGTGTTTCTGGGTGATCTGCGTGCTCGGCCAGTGGGCCGAGTGAAAGAGCTATGACGGGGGAAAACGTCGCGCTCGATCGGCAGATCTGAAAATCCACCTCGAGCATGACAATCGAAACTACCTGAAAAGCTCGATTCTGTCAAGGGGGAGGCGGTGCGGAGGACGGGAAACATCCGGTCATTGACGTGACGGGGTGTTTTTCTTTACCCTGAGCCCACGCACCGTTCCTTCCACACAAGGAGTACGCCATGACTCGACGCACGGATTGGGCTGTCGTTTCTGATGTTGACGGCACCCTCGTTCCCAAACGCAACGGTGCGCTCGTCAAGATTGTCGACGATGGCGTCTTGCCGGAGAGCGCCAACATCGAGTTGGTCGCGCTTCGCGCGCATTACTTGGCGAAGATTGCGGCCGGACTCTTGACGCATCTCGACGAGATGATCTGGCTGCAGAAGACGCTCGAGATGTACGTCCAGCACCGCGTGACGCGACAGGCCTGGCAGTCCGCGCTTGACGGCGTCGCGTTGCGCGATGGTGTCGTCGAGACGTTCCGACTGCTGGCCGATGCTGGCGTTCCCGTAGCGGCCATCTCTCACGGTTGCGCGGATTTCGTCGAGTACGTCCTGGGGCGCCATGGGTTGCGCTTGGATGCCGTGTACGCCTGCCGGCTCGTGCATGACGGCGATGTCGTGATCGGTTACGACACGACTTCGATTGTCGTGCCCGCCTACAAAGGCGACCGCTCTCGACACTTCGCCGATACGCAAGGTGTTCCACACGAAGGCTTGGTCGCGGTCGGCGACACGCACGGCGATCGGTTTCTCGGTCACGAGAAGGATCACCGGATCGGCATCGCGGAAACCGAGGAAGACGAGCAGCGATTGCACGCGACGGGCGCGATGGGCGAGGTGCATCGCTCGGAAACGTTCCACCCCATTCTCGACTCGATCAAGCGGCGCCTCGGCCTGCCTTGAGCGGGTCTTTTTCTTTTCGGTGGTACACTCTTTACAAACGCGGCGAAAACGGCTATTCTCCTTCGATATGCGCGCAAAGATTGACGCCATGCTCGAACAGATTCGTCCGTCCGTGCGCGCGCACGGCGGCGAGATTACGGTTGTCGAGGTTGATGAAGCGACGGGTATCGTGCGCCTGAAATTTGAAGGCGCTTGCGGACACTGCGCGCTCGCGCCTGTCACGCTGAAACTTGGCGTCGAACCGCTGCTCAAAAATGCCTTTCCTTGGATCACGTCCGTAACGACCGAATAAGTATGGAAGACATCGCCTATCTCGATAACGCCGCCAGCGCGCCGCTGCGACCGGAAGCCGTCGCGGCTCTTTCGGCGTCTTTCGAAATGCACGCGAACCCATCGGCCATTCACGCGTTAGGGCAGGCGGCACGGAAAGCGCTGGAAAAAGCTCGCGGGCAGGTCGCGACGCTTGTCGGCGCGGACGCGTCCGAAATCGTCTTCACCTCCGGAGCGACCGAAGCGAACAATCTTGCGCTCCGCGGCGTCTTGGAACCTCTTTTGATGAATGGCGCCAAGCCGCATGTTGTAACGACGGCGCTTGAGCATGCGTCCGTTTTGAAAACGTTGGAATCGCTCGCGCCGCGCGGTGTGGAAATAACGATCGTGGCGCCGCGCGCGGACGGCCGCGTGCGCGCCGATGACGTGCTGGCCGCCGTGCGCCCTGAAACCGCGCTGCTTTCCGTCATTGCCGCTTCAAACGAGCTTGGCAGTCTTCAGCCGGTCGAAGAGATCGGACACACGCTATCCAAACTTCCCAAGAAACCAGTTTTTCACGTGGATGCGGTGCAGGCTGTTGTTTCGTCCGCATGCACGATTGCTGTCACACGCGCCGATCTGTTTACCGTTTCCGCGCACAAAATCGGAGGACCAAAGGGCATCGGCGCGCTCGTTGTGCGCAAAGGTGTGAAACTCGCTCCGGTCCTGACCGGCGGCGGGCATGAAGGCGGTATGCGCTCTGGCACTGAGAACGTATCCGGTATTCTCGCCTTCGGCGCGGCGACCGAAGCGCTCGCTTCCGCGCGTCCCAAAGAAATTGAACAGTATCTGGCACTGCGCGCGCGCCTGCTCTCCGGACTGCCGGCCAACGTACGCCCGCTTTTGCCGACGGAGGCCGAGGTTGTGCCTCATATTGTCGCGCTTGAGTGCGTCGGCAAGGAGAACGATTGGATCGTGCTCTTGCTCAGTCGTGCG
>CAZKMF010000042.1:0-4531 GCA_964553975.1 uncultured Gammaproteobacteria bacterium
CTGACCATGCTGGAGAGCAGTTGGCGCGGGCGGAGCATCAAGACCTTCAACGTACCGCGCGCCGCGCGTTCGGCAAGCAAATTCTCGGCCCAGACTTTGGTCCAGGAGTAATAACAAAGCGGGTGCGGAGGATCGTCTTCCGTATGCACGACGTCCGGCGTCACACTTTCCTGCACGCAGCCGCTCGAGACGTGCAAAAGATACACACCGCGCTCTTCGGCGACTTTGGCGATGACGTCGGCGCCCAGGACGTTAATATGGAACGTCTCTTGCTTGTTCATCTCGCACCAGTCGATGTTGGTCTTGGCGACAGCGTTGATGATCAGATCCGGCTGCGTCGAAGACACCGCGCCCGAAACGAACGACTCGTCGCGGATATCGCCGGCGGGAGATTCGACTTGGCAACCCTTGGACGCGAAATAGTCGCGATAGAACGTACCGAGCTGACCGCGGCCGAAGATGAGAACGCGTGATGGTGTCATACGGTTTCTTTAAGGGTTTCCTTATAGTACGCGTCGTAGTATTGCTGATACTCCCCACTCTTCACGCGCTTCCACCACTCGACGTTGTCGCGATACCAGAGAATCGTCGAACGGATACCGTGGTCGAAAAGTACTTTCGGTTCCCAACCGAGTTCGTTGCGGATTTTGGACGAGTCGATGAAATACCGGCGGTCATGGCCGGGGCGGTCGGGCACGTACATCTTCAGCGATTCCGGCTTGCCGAGCGTTTCGAGAATCAAACCGGTAATCTCTTCGATCGAACGTTCGACGCCGGTGCCGATGTTGTAAATCTCACCGATCTTGCCGCGGCGCAAAATCACATCGACGGCGGAGCTGTGGTCATCGGCGTGAATCCATTCGCGCGTGTTCTTGCTGCTCTTGAAAAGCGGCAACGGCTTGTCGTCCATCGCATTGGTCGCGAACAACGGAATGAGTTTTTCCGGAAACTGGTGTGGGCCGTAGTTGTTGCAGCAGCGGCTGATCGTCACTTCCATGCCGAACGAATGGGCGTACGACGTGACGACGTGATCGGAACCGGCTTTTGATGCCGCGTAGGCCGAGCGCGGGTGGAGCATGTCACCCTCCTTGAAAGCGCGGTCCTCGTCGAGCCCCAGATCGCCATAGACTTCGTCCGTCGATACGTGATGGAAACGCTTCACGCCCGCCTTGCGACACGCTTCGATCAGCACCTGCGTGCCGAGGACGTTGTTGCGGAAAAGGCGTGCGGGTCGAGCACGGAACGATCGACGTGCGACTCGGCGGCAAAATGCACAACAGCATCAACACCCTCAAGCGCACGGGCAACGTCGGCCGCGACGCAGATATCGCCCTTAAAGAAGCGATAGCGCGGATCGGCCTCGACATCCTTTAAATTTTCGAGGTTTCCGGCATACGTCAGCTTATCGAAATTGACCACCTCGTCTTCGGGGTGATGTTTCAGGAGATAGCGGATGTAGGCGGAGCCGATAAAACCGGCGCCTCCGGTCACCAAAATTCTCATAGATTCCGGTCAAAGTAGCACTTGCCTGATTTTTTGTCCAACCTCGGCGATCTCCCCCTCGGCGTAGGCTCCGCCGTGCCAATGAACGTGGCCGTCGCCTTCGAAACGCGGGATAACGTGGGCGTGGAGGTGATCGACGAGCTGTCCGGCGGCCCGACCGTTATTGACGCCAAGATTGAAGGCTGGCGCTTCAAACGCGCGCATGACCGCCTTGCCCATCTCTCTCGCCGCGGTCGCCATTGCCGCGACGGCTTCGTTGCTGGCTGACGCAAGGTCAGCCGCGTGCGCTTTCGGCACGACGAGGAGGTGTCCGGGGTTGATGGGTTTGATGTCGACAAAAACGACGACATCGTCGTTTTCGTACACGATCTCGGCAGGGATTTCCTTCCGGACAATTTTGCAGAAAATGCAGTCAGACATAGGTCTATTCGTGTTTCGAGAAGATGGGCCAGGCGACGAGCGCCGCCAAGAGAATACCTCCAGTCGCGGCGGCGCGCCAGTAGATCTTCACGCTCGCCGGCAACAAGAACCAGACGATCGGCGCAATCGCCAGCGTGCCGAGATACAGGAGTGCCTGCGCGTTTCTCGCTGGACGATGGGAACTGGGTTCCGTGACGTGCGCTTGCGTCGCCATAACCGCGCACGAAGCGACAATGACAAACACGAGCAGCCAGAGAAGATTGAAGACACGCGATACGAAACCGCGCTCGGCGGCTTCAAGCCCGAGACTGAGGATGAAGACGACCATGCCGGCGCCCCATGCGTCGACCGTCATTTGATGCAGAATCGCTTTAGGCGTCTTCATAGTTTGATTTTAATCAGCTCCAGCATTTTTTTGACGTCGATCGGAGGGCGCAGGTACTCAACACCGACAGCGTCGACGCGCACGTTCCCGCCGACAGTTTTTATCGCTGGGAGCGACAGCACCATCTGCACGCGGCCTTGCGTAGCCGCGACCGTGTGGAGGTCGAATTCCGCCGAGGCGACGCGCCAACCGTCGGCATCGACCGTCGGCGGACGATAACGCGCGATAACGACGTCATACGGGCTCTTTTTCAAATCTGTTTCCCACGTCACGACGGGGAATTCGGGATCGAAACGGGTCGCTCCGGGCAGCGCGTGCACATGCTCGCCGCCCGTATCAAGCAGCACAATGCGCGATTGACGCGACGTCACGCCGATCAGCGAAACATCGTCGGGAGCCTCGAGCCGCACGCGATACAAGCCTGGCTCGGCGCCCGTGAGCGAAAGCTGCACTGCGCCATCGCCGCGATGCGTGCGCGAAAGAATCGTTTTACCTTCGCGTTCCAGGGTCACGCGTGCTTCGGATTTCTCCGGTCCGCGCAGGCCGAGCGACAATTCGAGCGGTCCGTGCTGCACGTAGACGTAGATCACGCGCGAACCCGTTTCGTTCATGACCGCCTCGACGGTTTTTTCGGACGCGAGCGCGGGCAGGTGCAATCCCCACCGCACGGGGTCGATACCAAGCACCGCCACGCGATTTCCCGACGCCAGAATTTCCTGTGCCGCGCGTACCGATGCTTTCTTTTCGTACACGCGCAGATCACCGTCTTGTCTCGCGGCCCACCCAGAGGCATCAAGCAACGACACGTCGATCGGTTTCAAATCAAAACTCCATTCGGCGAGATCCGCGCGAGCACCGAGCGCGATATACGGCTGTCCCTCGGCTTTATAGCGAAGCTGCACGCGCATCGTGTCATACAGGCGCGGCGCGGCGAGGTAGAAATAGACCGGCTCGCCGCCGATATCGGAAACCCAGCGCTCGCCCACGCGCGTCGGTACGGCGCGGTCGAGCGGCGTGAATCCACCGATAAATCCGTTCGGCTCCCCCGTCCGCCCCTGAACGAACACGCGTCCGTTCAGAGGCACATTACGCACAATGATCCACGTCAAAAACGCGATTCCAAGAACGAACCACGCCAGCCGCAGCATGCGCCGCACGAAGAGGAGTTGAGGAACGGCGCTACTCATGTTGAAGAAGATACAATGTTTCGCTCGGGTTCATCTTTCGCGGTGATGACAGCTTGAGTCCTTGTGCGGCGGCCAGCGCACTCAATCGCGTGGCTTCCTCGGGCGAAGGCGTGAGTCCGTACCAATAGACCGAAACTTCATTCGCAGCCAGGGCTGCCGCGGCGAATCCCGCGGAATCGATCGTCGGGATGATGCGCAGACGATCGGGCACGACCAGCTTATCAAACCGCTCGGTCATAAGAACGGCTTCTTCGGGAATCGCTTGAAGCAGGGCGACACGCTTGTCGACATTTTGTTCGAGGGTTTGACGCACAGCCGTCAAACTTTCGTCACCGGCAAACACCGCGACGCGCGCCGTGAGCACGCCGCACAGCAACATGACGGCGGCGGTGCCATAAGGTTTCTTGATCACGACCTCAAGACGCGACAACGCAAAGGCGCCAAACGGGAGCATCGCGACGTAGGCCGGAAGGAAGTAGCGGACGTAGGACGTGCCGACCGTCACGTGCGTGGGATCGAGACGATCGCGTATGAACCAACTGCCGTAAAGAACCGCCAGCCACGAAGAGACGAGGACAGCCGCAAGCGCGTAGGTTTTTTGCGCGCGCGTCGCGCGGCGGGCGGAAACGCACCACAAGACGAATCCAATAACAGCCAAAAGCGATTGCCACCAGAAGAGCCGCAAGCCGTACCCCCAAGCGTTGCGCAATACGCGCTTCGCGTCGAAACCGAACGGCAGTGTGGCGACAGGAGAAACGGGTGGAGCCGAAACCGCTTCCGGAGCCGCGATCACGACAGGCGCAGGTGCCGCGACGTACGGCGTTTTAAACGGTGAACCATAGAGCGTGGCGTTGGTTTGCATAAAGAGGAACGCGGGCAGCGCCGCGCCGACGAGCGCCCAGCCCAACCGTCGCCACCAATCCCGACCCACAAAAGGCAAAAAGAGCAGAAACGCCGGCACAGCCCATACAACCTCCGAGGCGCGCGTCAGTATCGCCCAGCCGAACAAAAATCCACCGCACACGTCGCCGCGCCA
>CAZKMF010000043.1:0-3302 GCA_964553975.1 uncultured Gammaproteobacteria bacterium
CTCTTGAGTGTTGCGGGCGCGGCGGAAACGGCTGAGGCTAAGCCGCAGACCGCGCATGAAAAGAAAGACGTCGCCCCATTCAAATACGAAGGCAAGATGCGCGAGTTGCCCCGGCCGGATGATCTGGATATCGAAAAAAACTGGCGCAAGGTACTTCCCGACGGAAAAATCGCCTCGGTCTATGAAGGCACGTATCTGTTGCCGGCCGATGACGTCGCCGAAGAACGCGTGCTCGATGTGCACGTCATTGACGAAGGCGATGCCAAGGTGGAGGGCGACGAACGTTGGACGGAATGCCAGGTGATCGTCAAAACCTATATCGACAAGGATCGTCCCAAGGACTACGGCTACCTCTGCCTCGACTCCGCCAGTGATGCGCGCGCCAGTGGGATGCACATGGACAGCCCTGTTGGTGCTTTCGATTCTTTCGGCCCCAGCGACGTTGAATGGACGAAACAAGGCGCCGCGCCGAAAACGAAAGAAGACTGGACGCTTTACGAACTCAACAATCTGTACTGGGCGATGAAGGGTTTGAAGGAATCGGATGTTGATCCAAATTCGGAAGCCGTTGCGTACCTCTCCAAACAATTCCGCGCCAAGATCGGCGAGGCGCAGAGTCACGAGAAGAAGAAGCCGATCAATGAAAGCGTGCTTGATGAGTTGAAATAACGCGATGCGCAATACAAAACCCCCACCATGCAGCGGTGGGGGTTTTGCGTGCGGGTTACTGCCGCTGTTAAGCGGCGGAGACCCGGCGGGCGCCGGCCAGCTGGAAGGCGGCCTTGCGGACGCTCTTCTTCGCGGGTTTGGACGCCAGCGTGTTATAGACCAAAGAGGTTTCTTTGGCAATCTTCTCCCAGTTGAAGTAGGAGGCGACGTGCTTTTTGGCTTCGCGGCCCATGTCGGCGCAGGCGCGCGGATGGGTCAGCATCCAGTAGAGCTGGAGCATCAAGTCACGTTCGTCGTCGAGGCGGAAGGTGAAGCCGCGACCCTCAATGATTTCCAGGTGTTCCGGAATATTCGAGGTGAGGACGGCTTTGCCGTGCGCCATCTTTTCAAGGACGGCGATCGGCAAACCTTCGGAGGACGACGGGTGCACGGCGAACGCCGAGTTGGCGATGAGCGCGTGCAGTTCGGCGCCGTAGCGGGCGCCGACCAGGACGATGTCCTTGGCGCCGGCGGCCTTGGCGCGCACCTCCCAAACGTAGGGATCAACCGCGTCGCCGTCGCCGACGATCACGAGTTTCATGCCGAGGACGCGCAGATCGGACGAAGCGTCCTTCAAGCGGCGCCAGGCGGTCACGAGTTTATCGGCGTTCTTCGAGCGGATGAGGCGCGAGACCATGACGACGTAGCGACCCTTGTTCAGGTTCAACTTTTCAAGAATCGCATTGTCTTTCACGGTAGGCTTCGAAACGCTCACGCCGTTCGGGATGTAGGCGGCGGTGCAGTCGTAGACTTCACGCACGTAGTGCGCGAGCGTCTTCGAAACGACGATCGTCTTGTGGGCGAAGTGCGTCGCGGCCCATTCGCCGAACTTCAGGATCGAGCGGGCGATGACGCCCCACTTTTGCACGCGGCGGTCGAGACAGTGGAAGGTGACAATCACCTTAGCCGACGGGCGGAAGAGGCGGGGGAGCCAGGCGAGAAGTGCCGGGCCGACGCCGTGGTAATGGTAGACGTCGAAGTTTTCCTTCATGGCGTGGAGCGTCGACACGAACGTATGCGTGATCGTGTCGAGATGCTTCGTCTTGATCGAGCCAAGCGGAATCAGCCGCACGCCATTATGCGACGTCTTGCTGGAACCGGTGTACCAGGGGCGGGTATAGACAGCCACCTTAAAGCCGCGCTTCGCGAGACGCGGAGCGAGCGCTTCAACATGGTGTTCAATGCCTCCGGACTTGGCCGGAATGCCCTTTGAGCCGATGATGGCAATACGCATAAGACGTCGGGTTAGTGGATAACCCAGCTGAATTAACCGAGTACTTTAGCAGGAATAGGCGGTTTTGTCAAGGCTAATTGATAGCCAAAAAACCGACCCTGGCAAGGTCGGTTTTAGGCTTATTTTAGCCAATTATGGCCTTACCTGGGTGCGCCCAGAAACGGCGGGATCGCCCGGGAGTTGGGTCGTAAGACCCGCTTGGTTCGAGCTTAGGGCCTCGCCCGTCCAGGTGTCGGTGCCCGTATAGTTGGCGTTGGATAGGAGGAAAGGGGTCGTACCGGCCTGTTCCGGGGTCGGCGTCAGGGAGATTTCGAAAGAGGCGCTGGGCGCTTCGGAAACCTCTCCGGCGTGCGCGTCGATCGTGCCGACGCGCCAGATCAACGTGTTGCCTTCAGCGGCCAGATCTTGTCCGGCCGTAACGGCGGAGCGTCCGGTAAAGGTGACGCCGCTCGGCAGGTGGAACGTGACCACGCCGCCCTGGGTTTCCGCGCCGCCGGTTTCCACGTTGGCGAAGATCCAATACCGCGTCGCCTTGCCGACTTTCGGCGGCAGCGGTCCGCGTCCAAGTTGATCGCCTTCGCTTGTGTAGTAGCGAGCGGCCGCGCGCAGTTTGACGCTGCCGGAAATTTTCGTCTCAAGAGAAGCGCCCGCGACGCGCGCGTCGACGAATTTCGGATCGTCGATCGAGAACGTGGCTTGCGGCACGATGTGCAGCGTCGGGTTCACGGCGTAGCGAGAAACCGAATCGCGCACCCGCACGAACGCCGTGCGTTCACCGGATTCTCCGGCAGGCACGGAATCGAGATGCGCGGACGTCTCCCAGCGCGTGCCGGAAATCGTATTCGCGTCGGCGGCGATATCGAGCGTCAGATTTTTAATCGTTTGTTTGCCTTCGTTGCGGTAACGGATCACGACGGGCACTTCCTGTCCAGGACGTACGAACGTCGGAGCGTCGCCTGTAAAGGAGGCTTCCAGTTTCAGATCGACTGTCGCCATGCGTACATCCGTCTTCGCGGTCGCGAGTGCGTACGGATGATCGTCCAGCGTGCCGTTCAGTGTGGCTGAGAAGCGGAGAAGGTCGGTCAGCCCGGTGAAACGCCCGGAAAACTTCACAACAGTCTCTTCGCCCGCTTCGAGACGTCCAAGCGCGATCGCGCCGCGATAGACCGGCGGCGTGGCGTTTTGGAGACGGAAACCTTCAGGCCATTTGGGCACAATGGTCGCGTCGTCGAAAGCGAATGCGGAACCGTTCTTCACGCGGATCGCGAAGGTCGTGGTTTGTCCTGGAACGACGGCTTCCGGCGCTTCATAGCGCGTTTCGATCGCGTTGCCTTCCCAGCGCAAAATACCTTTCGTCAAC
>CAZKMF010000044.1:0-9361 GCA_964553975.1 uncultured Gammaproteobacteria bacterium
GGCGCCGAGCACGCCGTGCTGCATCTTCTTTACGCGCGCTTCTTCACGAAGGTGCTCTTCGACGCGGGCTACGTGAAGTTCAACGAACCGTTCACGAAACTCAAGAACCAGGGCCTGATCCTCGGCGAGGACGGCGAAAAGATGTCGAAGTCGCGCGGCAATGTAGTGAATCCCGACGACGTCATCGCTGAACACGGCGCCGACGCCTTCCGTGTCTACGAGATGTTCATGGGCGATTTCGAGCAGGTGAAACCCTGGAGCACTTCCGGCATCATCGGCCAGCGCCGCTTTCTTGAACGCGTCTGGAAGATGCAGATCGGCGACGCGGACACCGAACCGAAACTTCGCGCGCTCCTGCACAAGACGATCAAAAAAGTTACCGAGGATATCGAGGCCTTCAAATTGAACACCGCCATCAGCGCGATGATGATTTTCGTCAATGAAACGGAAGGCGCGCCGCTTTCGAAACCCGATCATCAGGCGTTCCTGAAATTGCTCGCGCCGTTCGCTCCGCACATCGCCGAAGAATTGTGGGAAGAAGCCGGTCACCAGACGTTCATCGCGCTCGCGCCTTGGCCGTCGTACGATCCAGCGCTCACTGTCGACGCCGAAATCGAAATCGCGCTTCAAGTTACGGGCAAAGTCAAAGATCGCATCACGGTTCCCGCCGACACGGACGACGCCGAGCTCGAACGGATCGCGCTGCAGAACGAAAAAGTAAAAGCCGCCCTTGAAGGCAAGACGGTCAAACAGATCATTGTCGTCAAAAAGCGATTGGTGAATATCGTCGCGATCTGACGAAAGAAAAAGCGGTCCCTGACGGGTCCGCTTTGCGTTACGGGTAGACGAGCATGGCGTCTTCGCCGAGTTCGAGATAGATGCACTCCTCGCCGATGTCGGCGCAGAGCCGAGCGAGGAAGCGCTTGAGACGGGGGATCTTGGTCTTCTTGTCGTCCTCGAGGAAGGCGACGCGGTACTCGCGCAGCTCGTCGTACTCGGCGTAGTCGCGGCCGAAGTAGCCGTAGATGTTGCCCGAGGCGCAGGTGTAGCCGCCGAAGGTTCGCTTGAGGTAGCGGTGGATCTTTCGCGCGATGCCCGCTTTCGACTTCGAGTGCTTGCGGTTGTAGACCTTGATCGAGGGGATGAGGAAGAGCGCGCGCTTGCCGAGGCTTTCGATGCGCATCGTGAATCCTTTCGTGCTGGACTGTCGCTCACGACAGGTGAACATACGGATAAACACCGAACGTGTCAACTGCCTTGACGTCGAGGCAGTTCTGCGCGCAAGATGCCGTCGCACGCCACAGAAGGAGAGAGCATGCTCAAAGTCCACGAGACGACCGAAATCGTTGCGCTTCGTACGTCGCACGCCCCGAACGAACGCCCATCACATGGAATACAGATCGGCATGCTGGACAGCCTCGAAGCGATCGCAATCGCGCGTCTCGGCATTCCGATCAACAAGAGCTTCTCGCCTCACGAGGATTTTCCGAACACCTCAGCGCACCTCTTCGTCGTCGTTGATGGCGTCGTCGAGATTGTTGCGCCTGGCAAGGGGCCTGTCCGCTACTGCTTAGCTCGGCTCGAGACCGGCGATCTGGAAGACCTGTACTTCTTCCAAGATGTGAAGGGGTTGGAGGTGCGCGCTATCCGCGCCGCCGCGCTGCTCGTCTTCGATCGCAACGTCTTCTATCAGACGACCTGCAAGGACCCCGACGCAGCACGTTGGGTCATGCAGTGGTCCGGACTTGGCCAGACACGAGCGCAACTCCACGCCTACCGGCTCGCGACGATGAGTGCGGAGGAGGCAGTGATGTACGATCTCCGTCTCATCGCCGTCCGTTCGGAGACGCCGCCGCACGCAGGTCATCTCGTTGCCCGCACGACCCAGAACGCCATCGCGGAGCGCATCATGCGCCGCCGTGAAACGGTCGCGCGCGCCGTGACCAAGCTCATTGCCGCCGGTCGGCTCATTCATCCGCGCGGCACCACCTATCGTTTCACCGCCACCAGCTGACCCTGGCGGTTTTTTATTGACAGAATGGTGGCCACTCCGTTAGGACGACGGCGTTATGCGTTTTCAAGAACTCAAAAACGATTTGCCGAAGCGGCGTTTGTCGTTCGAGATCGCCGCGGCGATTTTACTTGCGTTGCTTTGCGTGTACGGCGCGACGCTTCCGCGTCCGAAAAAACAGGACGGCGCGTTTGATCGTTGGCGCGGGCGCATCGTCTCGCAAGTCGACGCGGTGTTTGATCCACCGGCTTCCGCGTGGGTTGCCGGACTTCTTCTCGGGGCCGATCAAGGCTTCTCGCAAAAATGGAAGAACGCGTTTCGACGCACGGGTACAAGTCATCTCACGGCCGTTTCCGGATATAACGTCGGTCTTGTGTTGGCGGCGATGCAATCATTCTTGTTGCGACTGCCGCTCAATCGTCGCCTCCGCGCGCTCGTCGCGTTTCTTGGCGTGATTGGTTTCGTGCTGCTTACCGGCGCGCCCGGTTCGGTGATTCGCGCGGCCGTGATGATTGCCGCGGTTGAAGCGGGACGCCACCTCGGCCGTCCGGTGAAACCGCTCCGCGCGCTTCTTTTGGCCGCCGTTTTGATCGGCATCTGTTCACCAAGAAGCCTCGTTGCCGATCGTGGGTTCCAGCTTTCCATTTTGTCCGCCTTCGGTTTAGCGACAATCGCTCCGGCCTTTCTCGCCTCGATGCCGAAGCGTGTACCTGGCGCGTTGGCCGATTGGATCAGCCAAACGCTTGCCGCTTCGGTTGCGACGGCGCCGCTCATTGCCTGGATGTCCGGCGCTTACTCGCTCGTGACGTTGCCGGCCAACGTTGCCGTCGCCGCCTTTATTCCACCGATCATGGCCGCTGGCGCTTGCATCTTGACTGTGAGTTTTTTATCGCTGGCTCTGGCGCAAGCCCTCGCGTTGTTCGGAAAAGGTTTGTTCCTTTTACCGCTCGTCGTGATTCGCACTCTCGCTTCCTGGCGTATCGCCTCAATTTCGGGAGTTGCCGCGCTCGCGCTCCTTGTCGTCGTTGAAATTATCTCAATCTTCATCCTGCTGCGCTGGCGTCGCCGCGCGTCTCTCCGCTACGCTGTCTATGAATAACGCATTTCTGAAACGCCACCACCTTCTTCTTATCGTCCTCGCGATCGCTGCCGCATTCTCGATCGCCGGCATCATCGAGCAACGCCGCCTCAAGGGTACGGCCGACGCGCAGCTCTGGTTTTTTGACGTCGGTCAAGGCGACTCCGCGCTGATCCGCGACAACACAGGAAAGGATTTATTGATCGACGGCGGTCCCGACGCCAGCGTGCTCGAAGGTCTTTCCGACGCGCTGCCGTTTTGGGACCGCACGATTGACGTGCTGCTCGTGACGCACCTCGATGCCGATCACTACGTCGGTTTCTTCGGCGTGCTGCAGAAATACAACGTAGGCGAGGTGTGGTGGAGCGGCGTCGCGCCGACGACGGAAACAGCTCGCCGTTTCGTATCGCAAGTGGAAGCGCGCGGCATTACCCAGCGCTACGTGCACGCTGGCGACGCGCTCAGTTTTTCCGGAGGCACATCTTTTCACGTGCTCTGGCCGCGAGAAGACGTAAAAGGCCGGCTCGTGCCGCCGACGACATCGAACGCGAAGGGTGGAGGCACGAACGATTTTGGTATCGTCGGACGCTTCGATTGTGGAACCGAACGGGCGCTCTATACGGCCGACACGTCGGCGCACGTCGAGGAAAAACTACTCGATGATGCATCAGCCATTCGCGCGGAACTTCTGAAAGTGCCGCATCACGGTTCCGCGTATTCCTCTTCCGGCGCGTTTCTCGACGCGGTGCATCCGCGTGACGCCATTATTTCCGTCGGCGCGGGAAACCGCTACGGCCATCCGACGGCGCGCGTGCTCTCGGCACTGCTCGAACGCGGAGCGCATGTACGGAGAACAGATCGAGAAGGCACGATCCGTTACGCATGCGCCCATGGCGCGTTGGTGGCGAAGTAGCGTTCTTGCGCGCGCAACAAAAAACCGCGCTTCAGTGCGAAGGCGCGGGTTCGATCGACGCGCGGGTCTGCGCGGCGAGTTCGAGTGCGATCTGACAGATCATCCGCCACGAGACGGGGCAGGGCGCGTGCAGTGGAACGTCTTCTCGAATAGCGACCGCGAGCACGAGAACGCAGAACATGCCGTGCTCGTAGACGCGCGCCTCTTCGGCCGACATGAGCTCGCTCAGCCGCTCACCTCGCTCTTCGAGGAATGCGTCGAGCCGCTCTTGCCATTCCGGATAGAGTTCCGAGAGCAGGAAGTCGATGATGTCGCGGTGCGCGTTCATCGCCGTCCGATCCGCGACGAAACCGAGCGCGCGCTGGTACTGGCTGCTCGAAGCGAGAATCGCTTCGACCTTCCGGAAGACCGAATGCAGCAGGTTGCCGTTGTCGCGCATGTACTCGGCCGCCTCGTGTTCCAGGCGGTCGATCACCACGGTCGGTACGGTCAGAGGACTGGGAACAGCCTTCATGGCGAACTCCTTCCGTTACCTGCATACCACGGTTCGGTCTTGTCAGGAAGGGGCGCGTCCGTTATGCTGCCGGCATCAAATTGATCACCCTATGATCCAACGCTCACTCGTTCTCCTCAAGCCCGACGCGCTCGATCGCGGCATCGTCGGCGAAATCGTCACGCGTTTCGAACGCGTCGGCGCCAAGCTCGTCGGCCTCAAGCTGCTCGTTTCCGAAAAGGATACGGCCATGAAGCACTACACCGACGACCTCGCGCAGCGCCGCGGCGAAAAAGTCCGCCAGCTGATGGTTGAGATGCTGACCTCCGGTCCGATCGTCGCGATCGCGCTTGAAGGTATCGAAATGGTCGAAGTCGTGCGCAAGATGATCGGCGCGACCGAACCGAAGAGCGCCGCGCCCGGCACGATCCGCGGCGACTACGCCCACGTCTCGTTCAAGTACGCCGACGAAAAGCAGATCGGCGTCTTCAACCTCATCCACGCTTCCGGCTCGCCGGAAGAAGCGGAAGTCGAGCTCGGCGTCTGGTTCCGCCCGGAGGAACTCGTCGCCCACGACCCGTCCTACACCAAGTTCACGATCAAGAAATAGGCATCCGAAAAAGAGACCCTCACGGGTCTTTTTTAGTCCCTAGTCGTTCTCCGCGCGTTTGGTATACTTGGGTCGGCTCCGCGTTCGGAAGAACATGTTTTGGGACAATCATTTGGCAGAGTGGCCGAAGAGACCTGTCGCTGTGGCGACCAGGCCGACGGCTTCAGCGGTAAGAGCGGAAGAAGACGCCTCTTGGGCAGCCCGTTAGGGATTCTCAAGAGCCCGTCTTCCGATGCCGCCCCGACTCCGGTTGGGGAGCCCACATGACACTTCTCGCCAAATCATGCCTTCCGCCGCGGAGCCTTTGCGTTTTTCGGAAATTAGCGTAGGATACCCCCGCCGAAGGTTTTAAACCCCGTCCTGCGCGACCGCGCAGGACACACTGAACCGCCATCAAGCCCCGCATACGCGGGGCGCGAAGGAGGAGCGACTGACACGCGATAGGGAGCGCAGGCTCGGCCTGTGCGACCGGCAGCGTGTCAGGTAGCGACGTTCGGGGTGTGGCGCATTGGTAGCGCGTTCCCTTGGGGTGGGAAAGGCAGTGGGTTCGATTCCCATCACCCCGACCATGAAAGACGTCCGCTCATCGCGGCCGTTTTTCTTTTTCCTTCGCCGGTTTGCTATACTTCACGCATGACAGAAGTCGCCGCAGATTTGATGCAGCGCATCCGCCAGAGGCCACCCGCAAGGCTCCTGACGGATTGGTTTCCGCGCCTCGACGTCCATGGTGGCATCGCTTTGGATTTAGGTTGCGGTTCCGGCGCCGAAGCTGAGTTTCTCGCCAAGAACGGTTTCATGGTCGACGCTATCGACAAGAGCGACGCGGCGATTGCCTACACGACGCAGCGCTGCCAAGGCTTGACGGTCGACGCGATCTCCGGAGATTTTCGCGAATTCACGCTGCGTCCGAACTATTACACGATCGCCGTCGCCATCAACTCGCTGCCGTTTTTGAAAAAAGACGAATGTCGGACACTACTTGAAGGCGTGAAGGCGAGTCTCAAGCCTGGCGGCGCCATCGTTGTCGGCGTGTACGGACCCGAGCATGCCTGGTCCAAACGCGCGGACATGAGCTTCTGGACGGTTGAAGAATTCAAAACGCTTTGGGATGGGTGGGAGATCCTGAATATGAACGAGTACAAAGGCCCGTGGCCGCTCGTGAGCGGCGAAGATATTTTCCAGCATCGCATTCACCTCGTCGCCAAAAAACCGCAATGAAAAAACCGTCGCTTACGCGGCGGCTTTTTCTTTTTTCGGAGCCAGGGTCCGGATGCAACGGGTGCAGACTTTCATCTTCACGCCATCGATCGTCTTGGTCTGGAGGTTGACCATGCGGCGGGTCTTGCTCGCGATTTTGGAGTGGGAGCGGGTGTTCCCGGTGAGGGGACCGCGCTCGCAGGCGTCACAGCGGCGTGCCATAGCGATCGGGTTCTTTTTAGTGTGCCGGGACTGTATCACAGCCCGGAATGATTGACAAGGGTGGGTAAAGAGGATACCTATAAAGCAGGGAGGCGCTCATGTCCGACATCAATCTGCCCGTGGCGGAAACCGTTGCCAAGACGCGTCGTCAGGCGCTCCAGCGCTCGTTCCGAGGAGCGTTGCGCCCGGCCGCTCACCTCATCACGCTCGTGGCGATCGTCTACCTCTTCTACGTGACCGCCGTCGGCTTCATTGCCATGCTGCGTACGCAGGCGATGGTCTGGCAGACCCGGATCGACGCGTTTCAGAAGGAGTGCGTCTTTCGCAGCGAGGCGGTTGTCTACTGCACCAGGGGCTCGTTTCCGACCCCGATCCGATGCACCTGCACGACCGGCCGCATCGTCATCACTGTTCTCACGGAGTAGCCGCGGCGCTGCTCTCTTTTTTTTACCCCGTTGACAGCGAGAGACGCCTTTTGTTAGGCAGAGCAGAGGAGGATCCGATGAAGAAAATTGTTCTTTCTCTGCTCTGTTGTTCCGCCTGCGCGAGCTCGACGCGTACGGTCATCTCGCCGGTCGACCGCATCGTGATGCAAGATGCGGACGCGTACACCCTTGTCGTCCGCGACGCGTCACTTGGCGTGTTGCGTCCGAAAAAGTTCTACGCGCGCGATGTGGAAATCGTGTGCGACGTGCCGCTCGGCGCGTCCGCGTGGGCGGAATACGTCGACGTACCCGATGAGCTTCGCGGAGAAGGGGATCGACTGGTGCTCCACGTGCGTACGTGGAGCGATGTCGAGCATTGACAAAACGTCGAAAATGGTGTAGAGCACAGGCAGGAGGCTCTCATGAGAAAGTTCCTTTCCCATCCGGCCGTGCTGGCTGCCATCGTCTTCGTCGCCTGCAGCACCAAGGCGGACGAGAACATCGACCACGTGCAACGCGTCTTCATGCACGATACCGACGAGTACACGTTCATGGTACAGAACCCCGACACGGGCACGATGCGGATGGAGAAGCGCCACGCCAACTCCGTCACGCTCGTCCGCGACGTCCCGCCGGACAAGGAGATGTGGGCCAAGTACGTCAACACGGGTGGTTGCGGGGAGGACGGGACGGGCATCAACGGCACCCTGACCATCCACCTCCACTTCAGCACCGAGGTCGAAGGCGCCGGCTGGGACCGCGGCAAGAGCGGCAACGGCACGACGCAGCCCATCGAGTAGCCCCACGGCTACTCTTTTTCTTTTTCGTCGAGTATCCTGAAGACGTATGCTGTTCAACCTCTTCAACGATCCGCTGCAAACCATCGCCTGGGTCTTCGCTTTTATCATGGCGCTCACGTTCCATGAGTTCTGCCATGGCCTTGTCGCCAAACTTCAAGGCGACGATACGGCCGAACGCATGGGTCGCCTCACGCTGAATCCGATTCCGCATATCGATCCGATCGGTCTTTTGGCCGCGCTCTTCGCCGGTTTCGGCTGGGCCAAACCCGTGCCGTACAACCCGTACAATCTTCGCAATCAAAAGTGGGGGCCGGTCTTCGTTGCCATCGCGGGACCTCTTTCAAACCTGCTGCTCTTTTTTATCGTCGGCTTCGCCTACAAAGGCTTGGCCATGTCCGGATACATGGCGCCCGGCAGCGCGCTCGCCGGTTTTCTCGGCGCGTTCATGATGGTCAACGTCGTCCTCTTCGCCTTCAACCTGATCCCGCTCCCGCCGCTCGACGGTTCAAAAGTACTCGTGCTGTTTCTGCAGCACCCCAAGTACGTCCGCACCCGCGTCTGGCTCGAAACCCGCGGCCCGTCTGCCCTCCTTTTTGCCATTCTGCTCGATTCGCTCTTGCTCCACGGTTTGATCTTCGGAACGCTGGTCGACGGTATCTCAAGCCTCGCGTTTCGTGTCCTCGGGTTTTGAACTTGACGGCTCTCCTCCGGGGTGGTAGTTTTCCCCTTGTCGAATTACTCGACCGGAGCGGTTTTTCTTTAGGGAAAGGCTTTTCCGGCGATGTAGTGAATATGGTCGCCGATCCTGCATAGCTGCGGAGGAAGCGATACGAAACACGAAACCCATGCGGATTTCGTGAGTTGCGTTTTGTAACCATTCTCATGCCTACCATTCATCAATTGATCAAGAACCCGCGTCGCCCGGCCAAGACCAAGTCGAAGTCGCCGGCGATGCAGTCCGTCCAGAACACGCTGAAGCGCCGCAAGAAGATGATGCCGAAAGGCTCTCCGTTCAAGCGCGGCGTCTGCGTGAAGGTCACCACCATGACTCCGAAAAAGCCGAACTCGGCTTTGCGTAAGATTGCTCGTGTCCGTCTTTCGAACGGCATGGAAGTCACCGCCTACATCCCGGGCGTTGGCCACAACCTCCAGGAACACTCGATCGTCATGATTCGCGGAGGTCGCGTCAAAGACCTTCCGGGTGTCCGCTACCACATCGTTCGTGGCGTGTACGACACCCAGGGTGTTGCCGACCGCCGCCGTGGCCGCTCGCTCTACGGCAACAAGCGCCCGAAGGTTAAGTCCTAAATCAGACGTTGAAAGAGAATCCCTATGCGCGGCAAACAAGCCCCCAAGCGTCTGATTAAGCCGGACGCCAAGTACCGTTCCGAAACCGTCGCCAAGCTCACCAACTACGTGATGCGCGACGGCAAGAAATCGACCGCCCAGAAAATCGTCTACGGCGCGCTCGAACTCATCTCCGAAAAAACGAAGAAAGACCCGATCGAAGTCTTCGATGAAGCGCTGAAGAACGTCATGCCGCAGGTCGAGGTCAAGTCCCGCCGCGTCGGTGGCGCGAACTACCAGATCCCGATCCCGGTGCGCGGCGAAC
>CAZKMF010000045.1:0-2145 GCA_964553975.1 uncultured Gammaproteobacteria bacterium
GCGGGCGTTGGCCGAGAGCTTCGTCGTATCGACGCGAATGTTGGTCGGAAAGCGCACGTCGGCGATAGCAGCGACAACCGTGCCCGCGCGGAAGGTCCACTTGAAAATGATCCGGTCGCCGTCACGCCGCCACTGGTAGTGCGTGGTCGAAACGGTGCCGAAGTTCGTGATCGCCGAAGGGTTTGCGTAGAAAACCGATCGCCACTCCTTCGGGTAATCTCTGAGCATTGTGCGCCAGTTCGTGCCGTCGGACTGAAGCGTGACTCGCTCGCGGTAGGTGCAAAGGGTCGTGCTCGTTTGCCCGTCGATATTCTGCGTGCTCTTGAACGGCACGATTTGGTGCTGGATGAAATTGTCGTCGTCCTTTTGAAATTGAATGCTCCGGCCCTTGTAGAGAGTCGCATCCGGAAGTGTCGCCGTCGTCGAATCCGAATCGTTCGGAGTCGCCATCAAAATCAGGTCGTCGGAGTCCTGCACGGCGTAAGCGCGCACGATCGAGGTGATATTCCCATTCTTTCCTGGGATCGTCGGGATCTTTGCAAAGAAATCCTCGGTGTCTGTCTCGCCGGCGTTGATCTGACTTGCGTCCCGAAAATAAGTGCCAACAAAGCAGCGCACGCGAACGGCGTTCGTCGTCGTCACGTTGATGTACTGGTCATCGAAAAGATTGTGATTGAAAGTGCAAACCCCTGGACCAGTCACTTTCGAGCGAAGGATGTCCTTCGGTGTGAAGCCCAGGCCGTGCGGAATTCGCTGCTCCGTTACGGGGCCGTCGAAGGTGAACTCCAAGAATTTGAAATTGAGGAGCTGGTTTTGCTCCGAGAAATAGCGCGCGAGCGCGTTGAAGTTTTCACGAATATAAACGTCCGTGATCTCTTTGACCGCCAGCGGAGGATTTGCTCGATTTCCCTTGGACTGAAGAATCATTGGGTATTCTCCCCGCGGGTTTCAGCGCCGGCATACATGGCTCCTGGCTCACCGAACGTGCTGAACTGGAGCAGATACGAGAGAATCGAAATGCGCTGCTCTTTCATCACGCCGCGGATGACCCAGGTCGCGGCGGCATCATTGGTCGCTTTGCTATCCGGATCAAGAAATGTAAGGACCGCGCCGGCAACGGAGGCCACGGTGAACTCCTGCTCGTAGTTGTCCGTCGAAAACGCAATCCGCATGTCGTCGGCATCGAGCGGCCAAATGATCTCCGTGTACCCGGAAGGTGTCGCGATCGTGGCCGTCTTCGCCGTTGCATCGACATTCGCAGTCGATCCTTCCGGAAAGTCCTCATAGCGATACACGCCCACGTCGTCGGCTGGAGTGATCTGAAGCTGCCGAAACTGCGAGCGAAGGCTTCCCGCAGGAAAGCGCCGCTTTTCATCGAGCTTGCCGTCATAGCGCCAAGCAAATTCCGGATCGCCCCAATCAATCGTTGCATCTCCCCAGGTAGGGTTTCGCGTGTAGCGAATCGGAGCAGCCGCTCGCTTGGTGACGAGATTGTTTTCCTTGATCGAATTCACGTGGAAGGCAGCGTTGCCCACGTTCTTTCCAAGGGCATGGATCTTTGTGACCCACTGGCCGCTTGAGGTGTTCCCGAAGTCCATCGCGCACGATCTGTAGTCGTAAGGCAGATGCACCGTGCCCCACTGCGCGAGCGGCGTCGAAACGCCAGCAGGCACCTTGGGGTCTGTCTTGTAACTTGAGTCATGGCGGAAAAGAAGTCCGCGCTCATCGCCACGAATGAGAAATCCTTGATAGAAAATCATGGCGGACGGTCTAAAATGCGAGCCGTTCGATGCCGTAGTGAAAACCCCCGAAGGTTTCACTCCGTAGTTGAGGTAGAAAATAAAGCAGGCATTGCAGTCGGTATCGGTAGGTTCTTCTTGAACCGTCCACCAGATCCGTCGCGTGAGCCTATCATAGCAGCCTGTGATGCGGGTCCGCTGCTCTTCGGTGCGCGTGATCCGAGCATAGGTCTCGTCGAGGTCGATTGAAATCTTAATGAGCTGAAATCCGTCGGTGTAATAGAAGCCGTCGTTTCCGGCAAAGAAGACTCCAATCTCCGTTCGCACGGTCGAGCGAGTCGAAATGCAGCCGATTTCATCGGAGATCCGTTCGTGCGTGATCGAGCCTTGGCGGAGGTTATTGAAG
>CAZKMF010000046.1:0-6447 GCA_964553975.1 uncultured Gammaproteobacteria bacterium
CGACACGGAACTCCTTCCGGGCGAAACCGTCGAACGCGCTGTCTTCGAAGAAGAAAACGCGCGCATCAAGGCCTTGAAGAAGGCGCCGGCTGAAGCCGACGAACTCTTCCTCGGTATCACCAAGGTATCGCTCTCTACGGAAAGCTTCCTCTCGGCCGCGTCGTTCCAGGAAACCGCCAAGGTCCTGATCAACGCCGCCGTCTCCGGTAAGCTCGACAAGCTCGAAGGTCTGAAAGAGAACGTCATCATCGGCCGTCTCATCCCCGCAGGTACGGGCTTCCATATGCCCGGCGAAGCGCTTCTGACCGTCGATCAGATCACGTCTCCCGGTCTCGACCCACGGCCGTAAATAAGCCCGAAAAAGCGCCTGAAAGGGCGTTTTTTCGTTGCTTGAATCTTGACAAAACCCTAATTTTATGGCAGATTATCTCGTTCATCGAGGGGTGCTCTCTTCCTCGACGACGTTCCTTCCCACACCAAAAGAGAGCTTTCGGAGGACAGAATGCCCAGAACGTTCGTGAGCGACGAAGACACCGCGAGCTTTCTCGCCCCCACCTTCCAGTTCGGCCGACGCGAGGAGGCCGCAGCCTGCGCCGCCGAGCGCAACTACGACACGTCCGACGACGCGTTCAAGTACTTCACGAGCGGCAACACCACCTACCAGCCCAGGGCGTTCGGCGAGCTCAGCACGAGCCTGCTCACGACCGACCCGGCGCCGCGAGGAGGGGACCGCCCGCAGTACCTGACGACGCGCCGCTACGATACGGCGATGCCGCGCGGAGCCAGGAACACCTGCCTCCTGGTGGAGGGTTCGCGGAAGTTCTTCCGCTACGTCCACCAGACGCGCAAGCACCCGCCTTCCTACTACCGGTTCGCGAACGGTCGCTTCGACTGCTACGCGGTCTGGGGTCGGGACGCGGCTCACCCGCTGGGCAACCCGCTGTTCACCGAAGCTGGCTGCAAGGTCTTCGTCGGACGAAGCGCGCGCGGCGCCCTCTACGGCGTCGCTCCGCGGTTCCGCAACGACCTCACGATCGAGGGGTACGACACGTACCTCACGCTCGTGGACTACTGCGTCCTCGACAGTCAGCCGGGCAAGGACAGCGTGGTGCGCTACACCACGCGCGTCATGCGGACGCACGGTCACTCCACCGAGACGATCGTGAAGCCCGAGCTCGATCCCGAGCGGTTCGATCCGCTCTGGCACTCGCTCGCCGAGCGCGCCTTCGCGGGGTTCACGGAGTCCTGCCGGCGGCTGCCCGAGAAGCTGGAGAAGGATCTCGCCTACTACGTCGACCAGAGGCAGAAGGCCGACGCGGAGTCTCGGTGCTACGGCAGCAGCTCGTACCGCAGCCGCATCGAGAAGCTGAACTGGCAGGAGGCCCTCTGCTCCGTCCAGGAGGCCTGGCAGCTCGAGGTCGTGATCCGCGTCTTCGCGGCACGCTTCGACGAGAGCCCGAACTACTTCGACACGACCGCCACCCGTGTCAGCAACATGCTGAGCCAGCACTCCTGCGACAACGCACGGCGGGAGGAGCTCGGCCGCATGATCAGCGAGTTCGTCGCGCCGCGCGACAACCTCTGGGACTACAGCGGCGACTGACCGCAGCACCCCGGGCGCAAGAGCATCTGCTCAAACCGCCCTGGGTGTCTTTTTTATTGACGATTTGGCCTTATTTTGGGATACTTCCGGCACAACACACACCTATGGGACGCCACTGGCAAAACATTAAACTCGGTAAGGGAAAGGCGGACTCGCAGCGCGCCGCCAAGTTCACGCAGCTCGGACGCGCTATTACGATGGCGGCGAAAGAAAAAGGGGGAGACCCGGCGATGAACGCCAAGCTCTACACCGCCATCGAGAAAGCCAAGGAGGCTTTCATGCCGAAGGACAACATCGAGCGCGCCATTAAGAAGGGAACGGGGGAGCTGGAATCGGAAGCGCTCGAAGAACTGATCTACGAAGGCTACGGTCCGGGCGGTTCGGCGGTGCTGATTGAAACCGTCACGGATAATCGCACGCGCACCGTTTCAAACGTTAAGAACTATTTCAGCAAGAACGGCGGGAACCTCGGCGCGACCGGATCGGTCGCTTGGATGTTCGAACGCAAAGGCGTCATCGCCATTCCGGCCGAATCGCTTGAAGGCAAAGACGAAGACGAGGTCGAACTGCAACTGATCGAAGCGGGCGCGGAAGACATCAAACGCGCCGAAGAGGGTTGGACGGTCTTCACGTCTTTTATGGATCTTGTCGACGTACGTGCCAAAATTGAAAAAGCCGGTTTCAAAATCGCTTCGGCCGAAGCCGAGTACGTCGCGAAGGACATGCTGAAGATTCCGGAAGAGCAGAAGCAAGCGCTCATCGATCTGCTCGACGCGCTCGAAGAAGACGAAGACGTAAAAGCGGTGCACACCAACGTTGAACTATGATCGTTCTCGGCATCGACCCCGGCACGGCGCGCCTCGGCTACGGATTCGTCCGCAAGGACGGGTCTAAGCTGACGCACCTCGCGCACGGGTGCTTGGAAACGCCCAAGACGATGCCGCACGCCGAACGTCTCTCGTTTTTACACCGCGCCCTCACGGAACTTATCGCCGCGCATCAGCCGACTCTGGCCGGCGTCGAGAGGCTCTTCTTTCAGAAGAACGTCACGAACGCGATGACCGTCAGCGAAGCGCGCGGCGTCTCCCTGCTCGCGCTTCGCGACGCGAACGTTACGATCGCCGAGTATACGCCGATGCAGGTGAAACTCGCGGCGACAGGCCACGGCGGCGCCGACAAAAAACAGGTGCAATCGATGGTCAAAAGGCTGTTTCTCCTAAAGGAAATCCCTCAGCCGGACGACGCTGCCGATGCGCTGGCGATCGCCTACTGCGCCGCCGTTTCGATGGTTGACGCGCGCCGCCCGGCTTGATACAAATGGGCGGTCCCCAGCGGGCGTAGCTCAATGGTAGAGCTCCAGTTTTCCAAACTGGCCACGACGGTTCGATTCCGTTCGCCCGCTCCAAGAAAAAACCCGACCCAGAAGGTCGGGATTTTTCTTTAATGAAGTTCGTCGAGAGGGTGCTGGTCGAGCCGCTGCTGAATCTTCGTGAGCGTTTCATCCGTCAGTTCAGAATTGACCAGCGCGTGAAAGTCGTCGTCGGTTTTGAAGAGTTCGCGGAAGCGCGCGGCGTACCGTTCAACCCAGTCCAATTCTCCAGCCGGATCGCGTCCCATGAGCATGGCCTGCGCCAAAAAATCATGGTTCTTCTCTTGTGAGTTGCGCATGGCGGGCGCAATGTCGGGGTGAAATTGCATAGTGCGGACATTGTGGCAAAGCGCGGGCGTTTTAGCAACAAAAAAACCGTCCGAGTGTCGGACGGTTACCAGCCCTTGCGGATCTCGCGGGCGGCGTTGTGGCCGGGGATGCCGGTCACGCCGCCGCCGGGGTGGCAGGATGAGCCGCACATCCAGTAGCCCTTGATCGGCGTGCGGTAGCGTGCCATGCCGAGCGTGGGCCGCATGAAGAACAGTTGGTTGAACGGCATCGCGCCTAGGAAGATGTTGCCACCCGTGAGGCCGTAGCGCGTCGCCATGTCCTTGGGCGAGTGCGTGTCGGCCGTCACCAGCACCTCGTCGATGTTGCAGTACCGACGCATGACTTCGAGCGTCCGCTCTTGCAGCAGTTTGCGGTCCGTGTCGTACGGCGCGTACTGCCCGAGAATCGAGAGCACGTGGTACTCCGGCGGCGCCAGCGTCCGGTCGACGGTCGTCGGACAGCAGATCTCGAGGATCGGAACCTTCGAGAGCTCTCCGTACTTGAAGTCGTCGTACGCGCGCTCGATGACGTCCACGTTCTCGAGCGGCAGGTGGATGGTGCCGGCCGGCATCCGGCCCTTATAGTTGCACCTCCACTTCAGATGGCGTTCCGGCTTGTTCCAGATGACCATGTTGGTCTTCCAGGTCGGCGAGCGCGTGTCGAAGTGGTCGAGACGCTCGTCGATGCCTTCGGGCCAATCCGCCTTGTCGAGCAGGGCGAAGGTTCGATGGAAGTCCGCGCCAGAGACGACGTTCGCCGTCTTGATGTTGACCCCCGTACCCTCGATGACGGCATGAACGCCTTCGACGCGTCCCTTGTTGACGATGACGCGCGTGACGGTCGCGTTCGTCTTGATGGTGACGCCGGCGGCCCGCGCGGAAGCGCCGAGCACTTCGCCCACGGAGCCCATGCCGCC
This sequence comes from uncultured Gammaproteobacteria bacterium, assembly GCA_964553975.1. Lineage (GTDB taxonomy): Bacteria > Patescibacteriota > Patescibacteriia > SG8-24 > DYFX01 > DYFX01. The sequence goes on from CAZKMF010000046.1 coordinate 4,219, forward strand.
CTCGACGTAGAACCACTTACCGGGCTCGTCGCCGAGGTCGCCGATGTCGTGGTGCAGGAGGACGTAAGCCGTCCCCGCCGTACGTGGACCGCCGCAGGTGCCGATGATGCCGTCCGAACAGATCGTACCGACGAGCGGCTCGCTCTTCACGTAGCGGCGGACGTAGTCGTACTCGCTCATGCTGAACAGGTCGATCATCCGCTTGAGCATCTCGGGTCCGAGCTTCAGCGTCTTCCGGCCGAGTGAGAGAAGCTTGGGCCAGTCGCGCATCCGATACGGATCGGGCGGGGTCATGAACATCATCTCCCGCATGAACGGCGCCAGCTCGGCGATCGAGGCTTCGAAGCGCGGATAGTTCTCCGCGTCCTTCGTCGAGAACCTGGCGATCTCCGCGCGCGTCTTCTGCGCGTCGTTCCAGCGCATGAAGTAGCGGCCGTCCTCGAGCGGGGTGAAGGCATTCGGCTCGCGCTCGCGGAGCTTGAGGCCGTGCTGGAAGAGTCCCAGCTCGTTCACGATCCGCTTCGGCATGATCGCCAGAACGTAGGACAGCGTGGTCTGGAACGCCTCGGGCATGCCCGGGAACGGTTCCGTCGCGCACGCGCCTCCGATCTGGGAACGCTGTTCGAGCACCAAGACCTTCTTGCCCGCCTTGGCGAGGTAGGTCGCGCAGACGAGGCCGTTGTGGCCGCCGCCGATGACGATGACGTCGTAGCTACCGTCGGTGAGCGCTCTCATCGCAATCTCCTTGGAAAGGGCTTACAAGCGCTCAGACCGTACGCAAAAACGGCCTAACCGTCAAGCCAAGGCCGTTCCGCGTCAGTAACAAAACAACCATTCAGAACACAGTGGTCGGAGTGGCGGGGATTGAACCCGCGGCCTCCTGCTCCCAAAGCAGGCGCGCTACCGCTGCGCCACACTCCGTCCACCGTGTTCCGAATGGCTGTTGTTCGATTACTCCTCCGGATCAATCTCTTTCAAGCGCTCCTGGAGATCGAATTGCCGGTTTTTAAGACGCTCAAGTTCGCGGCTCTGCGGCGATTCCGCGATCTGGCTCGCGCGCAGATCGGACGTGAAATGCTCACGCGTGACTTTTCCGATGCGCGCCGCAATGTCTTCGTCTGATCCCATTTCCTTCGCGCTCTTCATGGCTTTTTCGACTTTCGCTTCCTGCGCTTTTCTCTCTTCATCCGTGAGCGGCGCTTTCTTCGCGGCTTCCAAGAGACGCGTCAGTTGTTCGATACGCGGAGTAATTTTCTTAAGCTCTTCGCGCGCCTCGATTGCTTCCTGCTTCAGCTCTTCTGAGACGACCTCATCCGCCTTCTCGGAGCCCTTCTCAACAAACTCCCCGGACGCTTCGGGATCGTCCTCGGAACGAATCATTTCGTGCTTTCCAAGTGAGGTCATAGTGTGAGTGTTTCTGGTGCCAGCTTGCCTGAATCCGACGAAAAATGGAAGTGCAAGCGTCAAAAGAAAAATCCCATCCGAGATGGGATTTTTCTGGTGCCGGGGGCGAGAATCGAACTCGCTACGCAAGGCTCTTCAGGCCTTCGCTCTACCGATGAGCTACCCCGGCTCGTCGCTCGTTATCAATCTACTTTTCTCTCGCCGTATCCGAAGCGTCGTGGTATCCGGAGCGCCTGCGGACTTCGTTGACGACGCGGCTCAGCACCATGAAGGTGAAGAAGACGAGCGTCGTACCGACGATGGCTTCTCCGTAGAGACCCATGCCGACAGCCGTACCGACGGCGGCGACGACCCAGAGGGTCGCGGCGGTGGTCAGTCCGACGACGGATGAACGGTCTTTTTCGAACAGGATCGTGCCGGCGCCGAGGAAGCCGATACCGGTGACGATCTGGGCGGCGATACGCGTCGGGTCGAGACCCTTCAAATCGGGGAAGAGGTCGATGGCGCGGATCGAAACCAAGGTGAACAAACAGGAACCCATGCCGACCATGACGTTGGTGCGCAGTCCCGCCGGCTTGCGGTGGAATTCGCGCTCCATGCCGACCAACGCAGAGAGGATCGTTGCCAAGAAAAGCCTGACGACGATGTCGTTCTCCGTGATGTGCGTGACGGCTCCTGTGAGGATCATTGAAATGGCTTTATCGTTTTGGTGGACGCGGATGGAGTCGAACCATCGACCTTCACATTATCAGTGTGACGCTCTAACCAACTGAGCTACGCGTCCCCTTGAGGGAACAGGGGAAATGTAACAAAAGGCCCCAGTTT
>CAZKMF010000047.1:0-4418 GCA_964553975.1 uncultured Gammaproteobacteria bacterium
AGGCCGTAGCGCGAAACGCGGCCATAGGTCGGCTTGAAACCGGTCACGCCGCACATAGCCGCCGGTTGGCGGATTGAACCGCCGGTGTCGGAGCCGAGGGCGCCAAGGCACATGCCGGCGGAGAGCGCCGCCGCCGAACCGCCGGAAGAACCGCCAGGGACTTTGGTCGTGCCCCAGGGGTTGCGGGTCGGGCCGTATGCCGACGTTTCTGTTGAGGAACCCATCGCGAACTCGTCCAAGTTGGTTTTGGCGAGAATGACGGCGCCCGCGGCTTTCAGCTTAGCGACGGCTGTGGCGTCGAACGGCGATTCGTAGTGCTCCAAAATTTTGGAACCCGCCGTCGTGCGGCTGCCGCGGAGCTGCATGTTGTCTTTGATCGCGACCGGAATGCCGTCGAGCGGACCGATCGGCGCACCCGCGGAAAAGCGCGCGTCGGACGCTTTCGCGTCTTCGATCGCTTGCGCGTCGAGCACTTGGAGTGTGGCGTGGATCGCGGATTCTGTGGCGCGCAGACGCTCCAAACAGGCCTGCGTCAGTTCGAGGCTGGTGTATTTTTTCGCGCGCAAGCCTTCGGCGGCTTCCGCAATCGTCAAATGGTGCAAATCATCCATATCAGTTGAACACCGCTTTGACTTTGACGAGATCGCCTTCGCGCGCGGGCGCGGCCTTAAGCAACGCTTCGCGCACAGCCGGCGGCGTCGGACGCACTTCATCGGGACGCAGCACGTTGCTGACACCCGTGATGTGGGCAGCCGGCTCAATGCCTTTGACGTCGACTTTTGAGAGTTGGCCGACGTAGTCCAAGACGGAAGAAATCTGCACTTGGAAGGTTTCCAGCTCTTCTTCGGTCAATTTCAAATGCGCCAGCTGGGCGACTTTCAGGATTTGTTCGCGGGAAAGGCTCATATCAGGGTTTGAGCATAGCAAGGAACGCTTTCTCGCTCAAGACGGGGCGCCCCAGTTTTTTTGCCTTCTCCGCCTTGGAACCCGGATCTTCGCCGACGACGACATAGGACGTTTCCTTGCCGACAGAAGACGACACGCGCCCGCCAAGCGCCAAAATGCGGTCTTTCGCCTCGTCACGGGAGAGGGACTCCATCGTGCCGGTCAGTACGAAGGTCAGACCCTTTAAAGGAAGGGCCGCGCCCTTTTTCGGTTTTTCGATTTCGACGCCGACAGCGAGCAAGCGATCGATCTCGCTTTGGTGCTTCGGCGAACGGAAATAGTCGTGGACGCTTTGCGCGACGACGTCGCCGATTTGCGATATTTCTTTCAGCTCTTCCAGCGACGCGCCGCGAAGTTTTTCAAGCGAACCGAAGGCGGATGCGAGTTCGACAGCCGTTTCTTCACCGACGTGCCGAATACCGAGCGCGAGCACGAAACGGTTGAAGGCGATTTTTTTAGCGCCTTGGATCGACGCGACTGTCTGCGCTGCCGATTTTTCGGCGAAGCCTTCGAGCGGTTCGAGATCGCCCGGCGTGAGTTCAAAGAGATCGGCCGGCTCCGAAACCAAACCGGCGTCGATCAACTGTTCCACGATTTTCTCTCCGACGCCGTCCATGTCGAAGGCGCGTTTGGAAACGAAGTGCAGCAAACGTCCGAGGTCTTTCGCTTCGCAGTTTTGATTGTCGCACGTGAGTGCGACTTCACCCTCGCGGCGCGTGACAGGCTCGCCGCACGAGGGGCACGTCCGTGGCGCCGCAATCCCCTTCTCCTCACCCGTCCGCAGCTTCGGCAAGACCTGCGTGATCTTCGGAATCACGTCGCCGGCTTTTTGAAGCACGACCGTGTCACCGATTTTAAGACCAAGACGTTTGATTTCGTCGAGATTGTGCAGCGTGGCGTGGCGCACCGTCGTACCAGCGACGCGTACCGGATCCATGACGGCGACCGGCGTAATCGCGCCCGTTCTGCCGACTTGCCAGCGCACTTCGCGCACGATCGTCGTCACTGTTTCCGCCGGGAACTTGTAGGCGACCATGCCGCGCGGCGCCTTGCCGACGACACCGAGTCGTTCGAACGTCGCAAGATGGTTGATACCGACAACGACACCGTCGATCCAATACGCCAAACCGTCGCGTTTCTTCTGGACGCGGTCGTACAGCGCCTGCGTTTCGTTCGCGCTCGCGCAGCGGGCGTTCAACGGATTGGCCGGCAGGCCGAACAGCTTCAAAAGCTCGTGGCACTGCTCGTGCGTCACGAGACCGTCGTTCGTGACGAGATCGTAGGCGAAAAAATCCAGCTGGCGCTTGGCGGTCACGCTCGGGTCGAGCTGACGCAGCGCGCCGGCGGCGGCGTTGCGCGGATTGGCGAATTCGGGCTCGCCGCTCTTTTTGGCGGCCGCGTTGATCTTCTCGAGCGTTTTTTTCGTCATGTACGCTTCGCCGCGCGCTTCGAGCCGTCCACTCAAGAGACGCGCCACGATTTTTTCCAGCGTCGCGAGATCAAGCCCTTCGCCGAAGGATTTCAGAAATGTCTTCAATTCGCCCGCGCTCGGACGTCGGAGCGCGAGCGGAATCGCGTCGATTGTTTTCAAGTTTTGCGTGATGTCTTCGCCGACGCGGCCGTCACCGCGCGTCGAACCGCGGACGAACACGCCCTTTTCGTACTCAAGCGAGACGGCCAAACCGTCCATTTTAATCTCGGCGTAGAGGTCGATCTCGAGACGCGGCACTCTCCGGCGCAAGCGATCGAGCCATTCTTCAAACTCCTCGCGCGTGAAAACGTCTTCCAACGAAAGCATCCGCCTCGCGTGCGGCACTTTTCCGAATTGCGGCAGTGCCTTGCCGGCGACGCGTTGCGTCGGCGAATCCGGCGTAACCAGTTCGGGATACGCCTGCTCAATCTCCCAAAGTTCGTGCTTCAAGGAATCCAAAGCGCCCTCCGACAGGCTCGCGGCGTCGAGGACGTGATAGGCGTAGCGTTCTTCGTTGATGAGCGCGCGCAGTTTTTCGGCGCGCGCCTCGGCGTCTTTTTTGTTCAACATGGCGTTACGGACAAGGGGCGCCGGCGACGTTTTTGAGCAACGAGCACTGGCTGAAGATGACGAAGTCGAAGGCACCCGAAAGCGGCTGAAGTCTCGGCAACCGAAGTTCCAAGGCCTGACGCGCCGTACCGAAGGTACCGGTCGTCTGCACGGCGAGACGCGATGGAATCTGTACCTGCGTGCCGCCTGCGTTATCGGCACTATACGCCGTGATCGCCAGGTTGGAAATATCGCAGGTTTTGGCGCGCAGACGGACGCGATAGGCCTTGAGCGCGTTAAAATCGTTATCGACTACGCGCGGCGAAGCTTTCAAAAAGGTCAGCGCCGGCGAATCGCCGTGAAAAGCAATCGAAGGGTTGAAGCCTCCGACAGCGGCCGGGTCCCAGCCCGTCGCCAGCACTTCGAGACCGGACGTGCCGCCACACGCGTCATCCCAGGAAAAGGCCATCGACTCGACGCCCATCGGCGACGAAGGCAGCTCAGGATTCCAAAGGACGACTTCGTACGATTTATCCTTAAGGATCGAAGTGAAGACGGTCGATTCGGCCGCGGTGATATTTCTCGTCCACCCCGAACCGTTCCCCATCGCTACGCCGGAATACACCGTCGACGAGCTGTGCGACGCGTTCGCGTTCAACGTCGACGTCGGCGTGCCAACGCGGCGAATCTGGTAGAGCGTCGCTTCAGCGCCGGATTCGGCGGCGCCGAAGGCGACAATCGCGTCGTCAATCACGCGCGACTGCCGCAAGTTCAACACGGAGATCGTGCCGAGCGACGCACCGACGATCAAGACGCCGCTCATGATAAGCAGCGAGAGCAGAAGCACGTTGCCGCGAGACTTACCGCGCATAGGATCGGGACGTTACGGTCGTTTGAGCGTTCATCGTGACGATGTCGAGCGGTTTCGCGCCCGTCGTCTTGATTTGCATCGCCATCGTGACGGTCGGCTGCGCGTTCGATTTGTACAATCCGCTGGCGGGATCGATCGAAAACGGATCGGTGCCGGGCGTGACGTAGAACACGAGTTTTTCGAGCAAGACGCCCGACGACGTGACGCTCTGCGGCGTGCCGTTTACTTTAACCGCCAAGCATTTAGCGATGCCGGTCGGACAGACCGTCGGATTCGTTTCGGCGTAAAATTCCAAATGGTTGCCGGACGGAGAGTTTACGACGAGATGGTCAGTCGGCGTCGCGACGCCGCCTTGCGCACCTTCGTACGTCGCGTAATCAATCTGGCCGCCGCGCACCTCGCGCACGATCGCCTCCATCGCAAAACGCAAATCCGCTTGCGCCGCCGTAATCGCCAGCACGCGCCTTTGCGCCTGATTCGACAACAGGAAAATCGCGGACGTGATCGTGACCGTCAAACTGAAGACGCCCATCACGACCAAAATTTCCATCAAGGTGAGACCGCGCTTATCTCCAATCATAG
>CAZKMF010000048.1:0-3373 GCA_964553975.1 uncultured Gammaproteobacteria bacterium
GATGGCCGCCGTCTACGCGCGTTTGCCGGAAGGCGAACCGATCTACCCGGAACATCAGATCACCAACATCGATAACCGCACCTGGTACGCGGAACTGATCCGCGAGAAGGTCTTCCTCTCTCTTTACCAGGAGATCCCCTACACGACGACGGTTGAAGTCGACGAGATCGCCATGAAGACATCCAAGAATGGTAAGGAAATACTCTACGTGAAGGCGCGCATTTTGACTGATGACGATCGCCACAAGCGCATGATCATCGGTGCGGGCGGCATCATGATCCGCAAAATCGGCACGATGGTGCGCAAGGAACTCGAACAGATTCACGGCCACACGGTCTTTCTGGAACTCGAGGTTGAGACGGACGCGCATTGGCCGGAACGGTTGCTGTAAACAAACGCGTGGCGTGGGCCCGCGCCGCGGGGTATACTGGATGCGAAGTAATCTTCGCATCCATTTTATATGTCCACTTCGCACAACAATCTGGAGGGCGTCCCGACCGATCAATTCGGTTGGCGTATTTTCCGCATCATGGCCGAGTTTGTCGACGGTTTTCAGTTGATTCAAAGCTTGAACAAGACCGTTTCATTCTTCGGTTCCGCGCGTTTCGACGAGAACGACCATCATTACAAGGAAGCGCGCGAATTGGCGCAAAAGCTCGGCAAAGCCGGTTTCACGATCGTGACGGGCGGAGGCCCCGGCATTATGGAAGCGGGCAACCGCGGGGCGATGGAGGTTAAAGCGCCATCAATCGGGCTCAACATTGAGCTGCCGACAGAACAGCACCTCAATCCGTATACGACGCGCTCGCAAGGCTTCCACTACTTCTTCACCCGCAAGGTCATGCTTTCCTTCGCGGCGCAAGCCTACGTCTTTTTCCCCGGCGGTTTCGGCACACTGAACGAGTTGACGGAACTCCTGATGCTCGTGCAAACGAAAAAAATCGATCCATTGCCCGTCATCCTCGTCGGAAAGGATTTCTGGCGTCCGTTCATGAAGTGGATCGAAGAGCACGTCTACCAGAACCACAACGCGATCGACAAAGAAGACATGGGTATCTACCACCTCGCGCAAAACGTCGATGAGGCGTACGAAATCATCAGCAATATTGAAACCTGCCCGCCGAACGCGTCGAAATGCTGGTACGGCTACCAGCCTCACCACGTCAGGGGCGCAGTACGGAAGTAATGTCGTATCCGAGCTCGTCCCAGCGTACGGCGCCAGCCAAGGCTTTGAGCGCCGGCTGAGCGACCGGATGCACGACCACTTTGAGCACCAAGGGATTGTCTCGGTTGTCCAAGATGAAAAGATCGGCGAACCAGCTTGAAGCGCGAATCGCGCGCACGAGCGTTAATCGTCCGTTGATCATGAGCGGGAACGAATCGGTCGTTCCCGTTTTTTTTAACTGGAAGGGTGACGCCAAAGCCGTCGATGACGCCGATCCCGAGAGCGACGTGGAAAGTCGATTAAACGTCTCGAACGCGTTCGAAACGGTCGCAAGCGTCCGTTCAGCCAAACCGAGCCGCCACTCCGTGGTGCCGTCGATCTTTAAGGAATCGAACGCGGAACGCGAAAGCCAAAGTCCACCATTCGCGCGCGCTCGCGCTTCGCCGTCCGGCCAGAACACCGGAAGCAGCATCGCTCGCGCGCCTTCATAGGACGAAAGCGCGACGGTACCGCTGGCGGACGCGCTATTCCAATCGAGTCGCAGCATGCGCTCGGGATCCACTTCCCGTAACGTCACGCGCACGCCTCGTTCTTCGTTGCCGAGCGCTTCATCGATCGCGCCTGTCACGCCAAGCGTCGACGGTCGTACCGTCAATTGTGTGCCGGGACGCAAATCAAAATCCGTTGCAGCCGCCGCCGCGTCACCTTTTGGCGCCCCAAGCTTCGGAAACCACGAAGGCAATCCAAGCGTGATTGGCTGATCGAGTGCGCAACCGGCGCCCAGTACAATCAGCGCAGCTGCCGCACAAAAGAGGCGCGTCTTCATAGCGTTTGCGGGACGAGCGGGAAGACCTTCGCGTAGGTTCTCTTCACTGTCTCGGTCGCCACGAAGTACGCCAGAGCCAGAAGCCCGATGCGCACGAGCTGTTTTGTCGTCGGGGTCGCGAATTTGAAAATCTCGTGGCCGAACGGCAAATGCGTGAGCGCCAGCGCGATGCAGGCGGTCACGATCGTGAGTGCGACGAGCGCGGTGCCCGGCCTCGCCGCCTTCCAGAACACGCCGCGCGTGCGAATGGAATAAATCAACGCAAGTTCCGTCAGCACGGAAAAGAGGAACCAAAGTGTGCGCACGGCCACGATTCCGTCGTGGCGGTTCAAAGCGAAAAATGCGAAGTCGAAGAAGGAACTAACGAGTCCGAGAAAGATGCCGATGAATGCGAGTTCGCGCAGGTTGAAACGTTTCGGAGCCTCCACCTCGGCATCTTCGACGGCGTCGCCGGCGACGGACACGAGCGGCAGATCCGTCAGCAAATTCGTGAGGAGAATCTGCACCGGCAACATCGACAAATCGTTGATGATCAAAGAAATTCCAGCCACGGCCAAAAAGTTTCCGAAGTTGCCGACCAACGTGTATTTCACGTACTTCACGATATTCGTGAAGATCACTCGGCCTTGACGAATACCGTCGACGATGACGCTGAGATCCTTCTTTAACAGAATAATGTCCGCCGCTTCGCGCGCCACGTCGCTCGCGCCATCAACGGCGAGCGCGACGTTCGCGGCCTTCAGGGCCGGGGCGTCGTTAATACCTTCGCCAAGAAAACCGACCTGCCGTTCGAGCCGCAGCGCTTGAATGATTTTAAACTTCTGCTCCGGCGTGACGCGCGCGAATACATCCTGCGCCTCCACAAGACGATGGAACTCTTCCGGCGAAACGGTCTCCAGCATATCGCCCGTCACGACGTCTTCCGCGCGTGAAAGCACGCCGATCTCGACACCGATCGCTCCGGCAACCTCCGGTGCGTCTCCGGTCAGGATTTTCACGCGCACATTCAAACGACGAGCTTCCGCAATCGACGCCTTCGCCGTCGCCTTGAGCGGATCGATAAACGTAATCCTGCCGACGTAGACTAAGCCGCGCTCGTCCTCGTCACCGTACGCCTCTTTTTCCGAAACGCGGCGGACGGCCAGCGCAAGCACGCGCCTTCCATATACGCCGTCAGCGCGTACCGCCGTCCGTTCGGCATCCGCCATTTCCGTCGTCAGAGTCTCCTCTCCGTCTGCGCGCATACGGACCGTAGAACGTGCCAGCACTTCTTCCGGAGCACCCAGAACAGCGAGCCACCGTTCGCGCCCATCAATGAAGACAGCCGTCGCTCGCCGCCTCTGCGGATCGAACGGTACGAACCAGGCTCGATTCGTATCCGA
>CAZKMF010000049.1:0-8138 GCA_964553975.1 uncultured Gammaproteobacteria bacterium
TTTGACCTCGATCGGGCGCGGCGCGGCAGCGACTGGCGCTTCAACAGGCTTTGCCGAGAAGATCGACGGTTTCGGCGAGGGGGAAACAGAACCGGCAGACAAAACGCTCTTCATGGAAGACGTCATCTGCGTCCGCTCCTGGCCATCAAAGCCCGTAGCAACGACGGTTACCTTCACTTCGTCCTTCATCGTTTCGTCGATGACGGCACCAAAAATAACTTTAGCGCCTTCGTCGGCCTTTTCCGTAATGACGGCGGCCGCGTCGGCGACTTCCTTCATGCCCAGGCTCTGGCCGCCCGTGACTGTGAAGAGGATACCGCGCGCGCCGTCGATCGAGACTTCAAGAAGCGGGCTGGCGATAGCCTGCTTGGCGGCTTCGACCGCACGGCCTTCGCCGGAACCGCGGCCGATACCCATGAGCGCGGAACCCTGGCCGAGCATGATCGTCTTTACGTCGGCAAAGTCGACGTTGATGAGGCCGGGAACCGTGATGAGTTCACTGATACCCTGCACGCCTTGGCGCAAGACATCGTCGACGATCTTGAATGCATCGAGCAACGACGTCGTTTTATCGATCAAGCCAAGCACACGATCGTTCGGGATCGTGATGATGGTATCGAGACGCTCTTTCAATTCTTTATACCCAGCTTCGGCGACTTCGCGGCGTTTGGCACCTTCGAATGCGAACGGACGCGTGACAACAGCGACCGTCAACGCGCCAAGGTCGCGCGCGATTTCCGCGACGACCGGAGCCGCGCCCGTACCCGTGCCGCCACCGAGACCGCAGGTCACGAAGACCATGTCGGCATCCTTAAGCGCTTCGCGGATTTCGTTGGCGCTTTCTTCGGCTGCGCGCTTGCCCATTTCTGGGTCCATGCCGGCACCGAGGCCGCGGGTGACGGTTTTACCGATATGCAGCTTCACGGGCGCGTGCGAATGATGCAGCGCTTGCACGTCCGTATTGACGGCGATGAATTCGACGCCGCGGATTTTCGACAGAATCATGCGGTTGACGGCCGAGTTGCCGGAACCGCCGACACCGACGACTTTGATCTTCGCAAATGTTTCGACCGCGGGTTTGACTTCACCCATAAAGGCGCTCTGCGCGATGGTTAGAATCTTCTCTCTCAGCGTACTTAAAAAGAGCCTCTCAATCAAGGCTCTCTGAACACGAATCTTGTTCACTTTATGCCCACGTCAGGGCAGGAGCGATCTCAGGAGTTTTTTGAAACGGCTGCCGACCTGGAGTTCGCCGAATTTGCCGGCCAAGCTGCTCTGACTGCGGGCGTTTTCCGAAAGATGATGTCCCCAAAGCACGAGGCCGACGGCGGTCGAAAAGGCAATGTCGTTGGTGCGGTCGGTGATGCTGGAAATATTGACCGGGTAGCCGAGCGCCGCGGGCAAACGCAGTTCCGTTTTCGCCATGTCGATCAGGCCGTTCAGCTTCGCTCCCCCGCCGGTCAGGATGATACCGGCAGGAAGACGTCCGCTGCGATCGATCTTTTTGAGTTCTTTGTCGATCTTGCCAAAAATTTCCTCGACGCGCGCCTCGATAATTTCCGCCACGAATTTTTTGCTGACGACTTCGTCTTCTTCTGAACCGAGATCGGCCAAACGAATGTCTTCACGTTTGGCTTCGCGCGAAGAAGCGATGCCGTGTTCGATCTTAACGCGTTCCGCGACTTCGATCGAGGTACGGAGACCGATCGCGACGTCGGACGTGATGTGATCGCTGCCGATCGGCAAGACGACGGTGCGAAGCACGTCGCCATCCTCGTATACCGCAAGCGAAGTGGTGGAACTGCCAATGTTGGCGACAACGACGCCGAGTTCCTTTTGCCGCGGGCTCGCCACCGCTTCGGACGCCGCCAAAATACCGAGTACGACGTCGTCGATTTCAATGCCGGTGCGATAAACGCACTTGGAAAGATTTTTGAGTTGAGAAGAAAGGCTCTGGATGATTTGCGCGTCGACTTCCAAACGAATGCCGGTCATGCCGACAGGGTCTTTGATGCCGGACTGCCCGTCGACGATAAAACTCTTGGGTAGAACGTGGAGAATTTCGTAGTTTAAAGGCGTGGCGACCGTGCGGGCGGCTTCGAGCGCGCGCTCAACATCCTCCTCGCGGATCTCGCCGTCGGAACGGGACACGGCAACGACGCCTTTCGATTCTTGAGAAACGACGTGGCTGCCGGAAATACCGACGAAGGCGCGTTCGATTTGCACGCCGGTCATGCGCTCGACTTTTTCTAAACAGGTGGAAACGGAAGAAATAGCGTCTTCGATCGAAGTGATCACGCCCTTATTCACGCCGACGGACGGCGCTTCTGATGCGCCGATGATTTGAATCGACTCCCGGCCGCCCGCCGAAGCGCTGCGCTGGCCGACAGCAACGCGCACCGACGATGAGCCGATGTCGAGACCTGCGACAATTTCGTGCGAGGAAGACTTCGCCATGGGGAGAATCACTTGAAGACGTGCGGCCAAAACACCAAAATGCCCGCGATCAGCGCGCCGATAGAACTCACGAGCACCGCGCCGGCCATCATGTCTTTGATTTGCTCGGCATACGCGTGGATGCGTGGCTTGAACAAATCGACCAACCGTTCGACGGCGCCGTTCAGTAATTCTAGCACGAGCGTAAAGGCGGCGACAACGACGAGTAACGCCGTTTCGGCGCGCGAGAGGTTAAAAAGGAAAATCAGGGCCGTCAGCACCAGCGCGGCAAGGAGCTGCACGCGGAAACTGTGCTCCTCGCGAGCCAGCGTCACGATGCCGTTCAGGGCGAATTTTACGCTACGCGCGAACCGACGAGGATCAAACATACGACAAGGTCTTCAGAACGCGGTTTTGCAGCCCGAACATGGTTTTTTCCTCCCCAATCGTCGCATGGTCATAGCCCAGAAGATGCAACGTGCCGTGGACGAGCAGCATCGCGATCTCGGCGCGCAGTGGCTTCCCCGCTTCCCGCGCCTGCTTCTCGGCTTGCGCCGTGGAGATTACGATATCGCCGAGCATGCCGTGTTCGCCGTCGGAGAACGAGAGCACATCCGTCGTTTTCTTCTTCCGACGATGCGTCGCGTTCAGTGTCGTCATTTCTCGATCAGATACGAAGACGACTCCGACCTCGGTGGAGTTTTTCGCCTTCGCGCCGCGCAAAGCGGCGGCAATGATTTTTTTCACCCAGGCGTCGCTGACGGGCGTTCGCACGCGTCGCGCGACGGGCACGGAAAGCGTCATGGCTTCTTGCTGAAGCTGTTGGTAAACATGAGGAAGGTCGTCGCGAATCGCGGCTTCTGTCCTTCCGGAACGACGTGGGTCAAGCTGAAAATTTTTCCGCTCAACGCGATGTATGCCTGCGCGCCGCCTGTGCCGCGGACGCCATCGAGGCCCGATTTCGTCGTGAACGTTTCCACTTGCGCCGATGCCGCTCCCGGATTGCGCGTGAGATACCAATCGAGCAGCGTCTGGTTGCCAGGATTACCTTCATCAACGACGCGATAACCTTCTCCGTCGCCGCTGTTCACGAAGAAGAGCGCGTTCTCCACGGTTTCGATCGTCCATTTTGTCGGAACCAACACCTCGAAACTTCCGTCCGCCGGCGAAAATGCCCGTACGAGTCCGGCTTCGATCAACTTCGTCGGCTTGAAGCCGGCGGGGTTGTAGAGATTCGTCACTTCAAGCGCGTCGGAATATCCGTCGCCATCAGTGTCGCTATTCAAAGGCCCCGTACCGTAAAGCGTTTCCTCGGCGTCTGTTAGTCCATCAGCATCCGAATCAAGCGACGGATCGGAAACGACGGGCGTCTCCGGCGTCGTCGTCGCCGGCTGTTCGGACGCGGGTTGAGGTTCGGGTTGAGGTTCTGGTTGCGGCTCAGGCGTAGGGAGCGTGACGCTTGGTTGCGTCGGCTGCGTCGGTGCCGGTTTTAGGAAGTACCAAACAGCGAATCCCATACCGGCCAAGAGCAGGACAGCGAACACGGGAATCAAGAGCCATTTTTTACTCCCCTTCTCCTTCACAGGAGCCCCCTTCGCGGGAGCAGGCGTGGCTGGTACGGATGACGGCGCACCGACGGGCGCAGACGCGGAAGCGGCTGGAGCTTCTTTCGGCAACTGCGCTTTGGCCGCGACGCCGTAAAACTGCTCGGGGATCGTGTAGATCACCGGCTCTTTCGGGGTGCCAAGTTGCGCGGAGAGCTCTTCGGGCATAGCCGTCACGCGTTATGGTGTGGTCGGAAGCTGGAGCAGTTTACCCGGTCCTTTCGGGTTGTAACCGTTACGCACTTCATCGCCGTCTTTAAACGTGTCGCCGTCGGTGTCGGGGTTGAGCGGATCCGTCAGATACACTTCAACTTCTTCCCGGTCATTGAGACCGTCAGCGTCCGTATCGACAAGATTAGGATTCGTTCCCAGCGCGATCTCGCGCGCATCGCTCAAACCGTCGCCATCCGTATCCGTCGTCGGTTGCGTGGCAGGCGTTTCGGTTGCCGGTTGCGTCGCCGGTTGGGGCTGTGGTTCAGGCTGCGGCTGCGGTTCGGGCTGTGGCTGGGGTTGCGGCGTTTCCACGACAGCTGCCGGCAAGACCGGCTGAGGCGTCGAGCGACCGCGTGCCAAGAAATACGCCGCCGCGCCACCGCCGATCAAAAGCACGATGACTACAAGGAGGATGACGCCCTTTTTTCCGAATGTCGCCTGCTGCATAATCACGCCAGACTCCCCGACGGGAAGCGGCGTCGTACCTGTCGCCGAGGCAGCCTTCGGTTCCGTTTTTTCGGAAGGAATGTCGGCGAAGATATCCGCCGGTTCTGTTTTGTCGTCGAAGAGGAAGAAGATCATACGCGTCTAGTGTACACAATAGTTCGGGCGCTGTCCTGCGTCGGACGCTTCCTTTTGAAGCGTTTCGACTCGAGTTTTGTCTTGCGTCTTTCCGTCTGAAGAAGCTTTGAGCGGATTGGTGCAGTAGGTGCGTACTTCGTCCAAATCACTGAGGCCATCCCCATCCGTATCTTTGCGCTGCGGGTCGGTTCCGAGCTCGCGCTCTTCCCCATCGGTCAAGCCGTCGCTGTCCGTATCGCTCTGCGCCGCGAGTGAGGGCGTCTGCGGCGCATCTTGCTCGGGAGGCAGGATACCGCGTGCCGTCGGCGCGGGCGCTGACATTGAGGCGGGGGGCTTGGCTTCCGCGTTCCGCGACGGCGCAGGCGCTTGCGTTGTCGGAGACGGCGCCTCGCGAGCGCTGCGCGCCCGCACGATGATGACGACCGTCGCAATACCCGCGAGCAAGACGCCGACGACGCTGAGAATAATGACGAGTCGTTTCATATCAATCGTTTGCGTTCGGACCATCCGCGCGGTTCACGAATTTGTTCTTCAAGGTGAAGATGCCTTCCGGCGCGTTCGCGGCTTTGTCGACGCGGCCGACGTACCACAAGCAGGGACTACCGGCGATGCTCGAAACCGTGTTGAGCGCTCGCGTCATCGGCGACGTGATGCCTGAGACGGCGGCTGCCGAACCCGCTTCCATCGTGAAGACACTTCCAGCTTTCGTCGCCGCGTTCGCGCCTTGGAACCAACCGGTGTTGCGATCGAACTGCGCGGCTCTCGAATAGTTGCCTCCCAAGAAACAGCTGCCGCCGTTCGCGAAGACGTAATAGGTGCCGGCCGGCAGACTCTTCGTGGAGAAGGTCATGATTTCCGGATCGTTCACGTGCGTTCCGCCCGTCACATCCCAGAAGAGCTGGATATTGTCGTTCTTGAAGCTGCCGTTGCCGACGTAGATACTGCTGCTCTCGTCCGTCTTCCAGCCGAAGATGCGTGTCTGACCAGCGAGAGGACCCGCGCTATACACGGCTTTGACGTAGAGGTCGACTTCGTTGGCAGCTGTGTGCGGTGTCGGCCAGGCGATCTTGAAGCGGAAGTCGCCGGGGAGCAACCTGCCGGAATCGCAACCACCAGTGTAGTAACCGCAGCCCTGCGAGCAGAGCACTTGACCGGCCGTGCCGGCGCCTTGCGACGCGCAGCTGGGCGCCGCGCCTCCGGCGAAATGCGTCGTATCGCAGACTTCGTTGTTGCCACCCTGGATCACACCATCGCCGCAGTAGCCGCCGTTCGGGTCGTAGACGCAGTCATTGCGGCAGACATAAGTGGAACCGTGTCCGGTCGCGAGCGGATCACCCGCGCCGTCGCATTGTTCGCCGTACTGCGTTTGTTTGACGTTGTCACCGCAGAAAGCTTGGCTCTTGGCGTTCGTTCCGGAGCAGGCGTTCGAACAATAGTTGCAGGAGCCGTCGATACGATACGCCGTGCAGGGCCCGTTCGCGCCACATTCGGAATCGGAGTTGCAGAGCTTACCGTCGACTTTGCATTTCTTGGCGCTCGGCGCGGCTTGCGTGTTTGTGTACGGTTCGGGGCGGCACTGCGTATTGAAGGCGATACATTGCCCTTCGCCACCCTGGCAGAACTGTCCGCCCGCGCATTCCGAAGAGCTGCGGCACGGCGCGCCTTCGGGCGCCGGAGTGCCGGTGCCGGTATACGGAACGTATATCCCTGGGTCGAGCAAGAGATCTCCCGGGTTGACCTCCGGACGATTCTGCGGCGCGTTCGCAATCGTAATATCTTGCGTTCGCGTGGTCATATTTCCGTTGCCGTCAAAGGCGTCGATCGTGATCGTGTGAATACCTGCCGAGAGCGTACCAACATTCACCGTGCACGCGACGTTATTCAAGCGCGGCGAGTATCGGCACGTCGTCTTCAATACTTTGACGCCGACGGTCGTCAGATAGACGTCGATGTTATCGACAAGCGCTCCCGCGTCCGTAACGTTCGAAGCGCCGATCGTCACCATGTCTGCCGTCGTCGGGTTTGCCGGAGCGACGGTAATCGCGCCAATTGCCGGGCCCGTCGCGTCGCCGGGGACGCCGGCGTTACATTCGCCAGGTCCGCATGACGCGAGTGACGCAATCTTACCAGCGAAACGAAGCGCGGCTTCCGTAAGAGAACCGTACGCCGGAATTTCAACGTCGGAGCGCGCAATCGTCGGCGAGGAGGGCGCGAGACTCGTGCTGGAAGAGCCGCCTGGATAATTTTTGCAGACACCCGGCAAGCAATCATTGTCGTTGCGGCAACCTTTCACGCCGCTCGGATCGGCCATATTCGTGTACGTACGGCTGCACCAGGCGGTCACGGGACCCGGATCGCAAGTTTCCGGAGGCGATTGAATGACTTTGTCGCCGCAGAAAGCTCCAGAAATTGTTTCGATCGCGCAATCCACCTTGCAGTAGTTGCAGGTCAAACCGTATTGCGGCGTGCAGCGGACGCCGTTCGCGGCGCCGTTGTCGCACTGTTCAACGCCGGCGTAGACGAATCCATCGTTGCACGCGTTCAAGCGGCACGTCGGGAGGCACTTGCCGTTCGCTGAGTTGCTGGCGCCGTCATCGCACTGTTCGGCGCCTTCAACAACACCGTTACCGCAGGCACCAGAAGGTTTACACGCGGACCACGCGTCGAAGGTGCAGGCCTGAGGCGGCGGAGTCGTCGCTGGGAAGCAGCTCTTCGTGCGCGTTTGCGGCAAGCCGCCGGGCGTCGTCGCGCAAAGTGCGCACTTCTGTCCCGCGCCGCAATCCGCGTCACGAGCGCAGGCACGCATCGTGCTCGCCACCGTCGCGCCGTCCGCGAGCGTGTCGGCAGACGGAATGCAAACGCCGGACGCGCTGGTTTGATTCGCGTCGCACTGTTCAGCGCCGTTCGTTTCATTATCGCCGCAGCGCGGTCCCGGACCACGGCAGTCCCAAGCGCAGAAACCGTACTCGCCGTTGCGCGCGCCGTCGTCGCAAACTTCGCTTCCGTTCTTCACGCCGTCGCCGCAGAAGTTCATGCGATCGGTGCAGACAGACGCAAAGGGCAATCCGGAACAATCAGAGTTGGTGTTGCAGGTTTGCGCCAGGTCGCAGCTGCCATCAGCGCAGTTACCGTCGAAACTCGCGCGCTTCGTGACGTTCACGCAGCGTTTAGCGCAACCGAGGTTACCGCTGCGGCAGCGTCCATACTGGCCGTTTTGGGCGCCATCATCGCACGTTTCACCGGCAAAAGCTTCGAGAGAACCGTTGCCGCAAGCGGCGGCGCCAGGGCAGGCATTTTGTACTT
>CAZKMF010000050.1:0-11484 GCA_964553975.1 uncultured Gammaproteobacteria bacterium
GCCGAGCAAACTGGAGAGCACCGCCGAGCCGCACGCCGCGCAACCGACGCCGAGCAGGCCGACGACAATACCGATCACGCTCGCGCCCGCCGCATGATGCAACTGCACTTGGCGCTGCATGTAGCGCTCAATCAGCGCCGCGTTCAAGCCAAACAGGAAAGCAAGGATGAGAGTGACGTATCCGCCTTCATGACGAAACGTCACGCGGCCGCCCCAAATCGTTTGCAAAGCCGAAGTGACTTTGAAACCGGTGCTGAACGTACGTTCGTGAAAAATAAAACCGAGCAACTTCACGTTTGAGAGAATCATCGCGAGGAGCGCCACGAAGACAAAGCCTGCGACAAAAGCGATCCAGCCCTCGGGGCGGGAAAACGTTTCCTTGAGCGCGGCGCGCATGTATGCAGTTTTCGTCATGGTCGTTGACGTATTTCTCCACTATGATAGCTTCGCCGGACGAAGGAGGCAATCATGTCCCGAATCGCCGAATTGTACGAACGGATCCAAGGTAAATCCGACATGGATATCTTCGCCGAAAAGCTGCGGCTTTCCTGGCACCGCGAGACGTCCGATCCTGTACATGTGCACGACGGCTGGAAGCCCGATCGACCGGAACGCGGACAGAGCGCGATCACCTCACTCTTCGTTCATGAACGGTTCAGCGGCGAGATCCTGGCGGCGACGTATGAGGGTCGACGACACTTCTTCAATCGACTGCCCGACGGCACGGTTCTCGACTTCGTCCGTCCGCCTTCTCCCGACACGCGGGATTGGAGCGACGGCGTTCCCGTCGATCCGACGGTCGTTCTTCAATCTGAACTCGAGGCACACGCGCGTCTGGAGCTCCTGCGGGACAACTTCGACGACGTCGAACGCATGCTCCGGAAACACGCGGAATCGCTCTCGCGCAAAACCCCGACCTGACGGCTGGGGCTTTTCTTTTTACTTTTCTTTGGCGATATAGCGACCGTCCCAATCCGCGCCGGGCGGTTCGGAGCGATAGGCGCGGCATCGTTCGACGTAGAGACGGGAGGACGGATCGTCAAAACGCTCGGCAAGATCTTTGAACGAGGCTTCCGCATCGTTCCATCGGCGCGCGCGATAGAGATCGAGCGCGGCTTCAAAGAGCCGTTGGAGTTCGCGTCCTCGATCGTCCATACTCGCTGTCTCCCCCATCAATTCATACACCGCGACGGGTTTCTCCTTGCCTTTGACCGTCACGAGATCGAGACGTCGGCAGAAAAACGCGTCGCCGAGCTGACGACGCACGGATTCGGAAACAAGAATCGTCACGCCGTAAAACTTCGTCAGGCTTTCAAGTCGCGAAGCGAGGTTCACCTCGTCGCCGATCGCGGTGTAGTCGAAGCGCTGTTCGGAACCCATGTTGCCGATGACCACTTCGCCGGTGTTCAGGCCAATGCCGACGCGCACGTCCGGAAGATTCCGCTCGGCCCAGGCGGCGCGAAGCGTTTCCAGACGATCACGCATGCCGAGCGCCGTCCGTGCCGCGCGGACCGCGTGATCCGCTTGCGGCATCGGCGCGTTCCAGAACGCCATGATCGCGTCGCCGATGTATTTATCGACGACGCCTTCCTGCTCGAGGATCACGGACGTCATCGCCGTCAGATATTCGTTCAAGAGCGACACGAGCGCTTCCGGAGTTAATCGTTCGGAAAGCGTCGTGAAGCCGCGAATGTCGGAAAACAGAATCGTCGCTTCGCGCCGCGCGCCGCCGAGCGCGAGCGGCACCTCCCCTGTTTCGATGCGACGGATGACTTGCGGCGCGAGGTAGCGGCCAAATGCGTCGCGAATGCGGCGGCGTTCTCCGCGCTCGGAAACGTAGCGCGCGCCCAATTCAATCACCGCCGTGCCGATAATCACGAGGAACGCGTACCAAACGGGCAAAAGCACACCCTTCGCTCCGGAGAGCCACAACGCGGCAAGCACGTAGGCGAAAAAGAATCCGAAGGCGAGCGGAGCGCCATGACGGAAACGAAGCGAACCGAGCGTACACGTGACAAGCAGCGCCAAGAACGCGTAGAGCGCGAACTCGGCCGCTGGTGGCAGCGTGCGAAGTATTCGCTGGTCGCCGGCACGCAGCGTCGCGATGAAGTTCGCTTGAATTTCGATACCGCTCATCATTCTGCCGTTGCCGAACGGCGTTAGCGCCGCGTCGTGCAAATCCGGCGCCGTCGCTCCGATCAGGACGATTTTTCCAGCGAGCGCCTCGGGGGCCACACGCCCTTCGCGCACGTCGATAAACGAGTACGTCTTGAAGGTACCAGGCTCACCGTAAAACGCTACGCGCTTCGTTTCAACGGACGAGAGTGATCGCGCAATGACGAGAGCAGCGAACGAATCGGAAAAATTCACGGAACGTACGACACCGTCCGCGTCCGGCAAGAGCGTTGTCTGTCCGACGCGACCTCGTACCGCAGCGGAAAAACGCGGCAACGGTTTCACGAGCCGTTCCGAGACCCGTTCGTCGGGCAAGACCGCGTTCGGCGCGCGCCAGAGCGCCGTTTCAAGTGCCGCGTCGTCGCTTTCAGTTGACGCTTCGGAAAACGTAACGTCATACCCAATCGCTGAAGCGCCGGCTTCCGTCAGCGTCTCGATCATGTCGGCATGAAGTTTCCGCGGCCACGGCCAGCGCCCAAGCGACGCGATGGACGCGTCGTCGATCGCGACGATGACAATATCGGACGGCGGGTTCATTTTTTCAATCAGCTTGTCCTGCAACCGCGCATCAAACGAACGCCAGTACCCCATGGCCTGCAAACCGATGACGCAGGCGACGTACGTCAACGCTGCCGCAGCCGCCAAGAGACGGATGCGGAGACGCGTGCGAGCGGCCTTGTCGACAATCGGTGCCATAGAGGGCCAGTTAACGAAGCGGTGTGAGCGCCGTGACGCGCACGACGTCGGAAGCGGTGAACGTGCCGAGAGGCTGCGCGTATGACGCCGTCAACGTTGCTTCTCCCTCGATGTTGCCCGCGACAAAAACGTTCGCGCGCATGCTGCCGATACTCACAGCGCCCGTCGCGGGAACGCCAAGCGTCCATACGACGTTTTTCGTCACGTCTTCGCTGCGACCGTCGCTCCAACGGAGGTAGGCGTTAAAAGCGCCTGATTGGCCGAAGGTGAACGAAAAGCGCTGAGCGGAGAGTTCAAGGCGTACTGGCACGGGAGCCGTTGGCGTCGATGCTGTGCTCGACGCGGCCCCGTCTCCGACAGGTTGCGTGGACGGCATGGTGGTCGCGCCTACGCCTGTCGCGGAAACCGTGTCGGCGGCGCCTGAACGCGTCTCGAATTTCTGGCGACGTTCAAAGACGCGCCGCATCGTTTCGGCCATGTCTGGCGAGACGTTCAAAACCGCCTCGCGCAGTTCAGAGGTCATTGCGAAACGATGCGCGGCGAATTCGACAAGTCGAGGATGCACGCGGCACGCGGCTCCTTTCGCTTTCACGGCGTCGCAGAAACGTTCCGCGCGCTCCAACATCGTTCGCGTCGCGGGCGCGTCGTTTCGCTCAGCCGCCATGAACAGTTCAGCCGCGAGGCGGGTCAACTCTCGCGTCGCGATCTTTTGGATATCGGCGGACGACGAAAGCGAAGCGCGTTCTTTTTTCTCGATGCGAGCGCTCATGTCGGGACGAGGCGCGAAACGCTCAAGAGTCCCCTGCAGCCTTGCTTCCACTCCGTCGACGTAGGCCTGATCTTTTTCAAGATTGTTCCGGACCCACGCGTCGACGCGCGAACTTTTTGCGTCATCGATCGTCCACACGGGCGTACTGGTTCGCATTTGCAACCCGGCGGGCGGCGCGGCGAAGCGCAACTTCTTGTCACGACCCACATCCGCCGCCGCGCTGCCGTTGGCCGTAACGATATGGACGAGGTGTTCAACAACCGTCACGCTCTCGGACGCATCCGACGCCTCGACGAAAAACGTCGTACCGCGAACCGTGGCGACGAGATGCGGGGTTTTGACTTCATACGACGACTCGGGCGCCATGAAATCAAGCAGGCGCGACCACAAGCGTCCACCGCCAAGCAGGATCCTTCCGGTGAACGAATTCGTTTCGGCGTTCCACGACAAACGATCGAGCGTTATCGTCGCGTTTTCGTCGAGACGCGTCACGCCCTGCTCAAAAAGGTTGAGACTTGCAGAGGCGCCGCTCCCCGTGCGCACGGAATCCCCTTGCGCGAGTTCGGTTTCTTTTGTGACGACAATCCACGCGTTCGAGCCTGCCCTGCGCACCTCAACCGTATTCTTCTCGGGCACGAGTACGGCGCGATGATTCGTCAGGTTCGGCACGTATTCGGCGGCGGACGTAACCGCCGCGTTCAACAACGCTTGCTGCGCCAAAAAGACGCCGATCAACAGTGTCGCTAAAACAACGAAGAGGATTTTTCTTGTGCGAGTCATCATACGTTTAGACGCCAAGAATCCCGCGGAGTTCTTCCGAAGGCTCCCACGGCGGATCAAACGTGACTTCAATGTCGACGACGCGGAGTCCGAGCATCAAGAGTCCCTGCTTCAGTTCGCCGAGCAGCTGCGGTCCGTAGGGGCAGAGCGGCGTCGTGAACGTCATTTTCACCTTGAGTTGCTCTTCGTCTTCGGAAAGTTCAAATCCGTAAATCAGGCCGAGCGTCCAAATGTCGATGTGGAGTTCGGGGTCCTGAGTGTGTTTGAAGACTTCCGTGATTTTTTCTTTCATCGTCATATCAGTTGGCAATCGATTCGTAACCTTCTTTTCCGATCCGTTCCGCCAGTTCATTTCCGCCCTCGGCGACGATACGCCCGTCTTTCATGACATGCACGACGTCGGGTACGAGTGCCGCAAGCAGTTTCGGATTGTGACTGATGACCAGAATGCCGATCTTCGGCCCTCGCAACCTCGCCAAACCATCCGTCACGATTTTGAGCGCGTCGACATCGAGACCGGAGTCTGTTTCGTCGAGCACGGCGTAGGCTGGGTCGAGCACCGAAAGCTGCAAGACTTCCGCGCGCTTCTTTTCACCGCCGGAGAATCCGGCATTCAAGTGGCGCCGCGCGAACGTTGGATCGATTTTCAAATCCTCCATCCGTGCTTGGAGCAGCGCGTGGAATTCCAGCACCGAGAGCGGTGCCTCTTTTATGGCATTAAATGCCGTACGCAGGAAATTCGAAAGCGTCACGCCCGGGATTTCCGGCGTCGCTTGCATCGAAAGGAAAAGTCCCGCTTTGGCGCGTTCGTGTGGCGCAGCCTTCGTGATGTCGCGCCCGTCGATCAGAATCGTGCCGTCCGTAATCGCGTAGGAAGGATGGCCCGCGAGTGCGTTGGCGAACGTCGACTTGCCGGAACCGTTCGGTCCCATGAGCGCGTGCACCTCGCCTTTTTTAATTTCAAGAGAGACGCCGTGCACGATGTCTTTCCCTTCGCGCGCAACCTTCAGGTTTTCGATCTTGAGAGATTCCATATCAGTGTTTTTCGTTCAAAGCGGTTTTGAGCGTCCGGAGCGAGAGCATCGCGCACTTCATGCGCATCGGACCGACGTCGATGCCGAGCATCTTGAGAATATCGACTTCGGAGATTTTTTCAGCTTCTTCAAGCGTCTTCCCTTTCAGCGCGTCGGTCAGCATCGAGACGGAAGCTTGGCTGACGGCGCAGCCCTTGCCGTCGAACGCCACTTTCTCGATTTTCCCATGTGCATCCATTCGGAGGAAGAGCTCGATCGTGTCGCCGCAGCTTGGATTCAGTTCGCGCGCACGCATCGACGCATCCTCAAGCCGACCCGCATTATGCGGATGCTTGTAGTGATCGAGAATGTTCTCCATGTACAGATTCTCTTCCATATCAAAGTTTCAGGGTCGCTTTCGCTTTTTCAAGCGCTTCGATAAGCGCGTCGACGTCCTCTTTGCCGTTGTACACGCCAAAGCTCGCGCGGCACGTGCCGGTCAAACCGAGTTTGCCCATGAGCGGCATCGCGCAGTGATGACCGCCGCGCACCGCCACGCCTTCGCGATCGAATAATGTCGCCAAATCGTGCGGATGCGCCCCGGCCACCTCGAACGAAACGACGCCGATACGTTCCTCCGCCGTCGGCCCAACAATCTTCACACCCGTGACAGCAGAAAGTGTTTCAATCGCGTACGCCGCGAGTGCGCGGTCGTGCGCTTCAACATTCCCCATGCCGATGGCTTGAAGATAGGCGATGGCCGCACCGAGGCCGATCACTCCGGCAATATTCGGCGTGCCGGCTTCGAACTTCATTGGAGCGTCGTTCCACGTCGATGTTTCGTACGTCACCTCGCGAATCATGTCGCCCCCGTACTGCGCCGGTTCCATTTTTTCCAGAAGCGTTTTCTTGCCGTACAGCACGCCGACGCCGGTCGGTCCGTAGGCTTTGTGCGCCGAGAAGGCCAGAAAATCGCAATCGAGATCCTGCACGTCCACGCGCATGTGCGCCACAGACTGCGCGGCGTCGAGAATCAGCACAGCGCCAACCGCGTGCGCCAGCGCCGCAAGCTCTTTCGCTGGATTGATCGTACCAAGCACGTTCGAGGCATGCGCGATCGAAACCACTTTCGTCTTCGACGTGATGAGCGCGCGCGCCGCATCCATGTCGAGACGATACTCGCTCGTGAGCGGAATGAATTTCAAAATGAACCCGTGGCGCTTGGCGGCTTCTTGCCACGGCACCAGGTTAGCGTGATGTTCCATTTCCGACAGCACAACTTCGTCGCCAGGTCCGAACGTGCGGCCGAGCGAGGTTGCGAGAAGGTTCAAGGATTCGGTCGTTCCTTTCGTAAAAACGATTTCCTCGGACGAAGACGCGTTCAAAAATTTCGCGACGATGCCGCGCACGGCTTCATAGCGCTGCGTCGCCTCCCCCGCCGTTTTATACATGCCGCGATGCACGTTGGAGCGGAAGTTTTGATAGTACTCATTCATCGCTTCGACAACCGTCTTGGGCGTAAGCGAAGACGCGGCCGAATCCAAGTAGGCCCGCATGCCCATGGCACGGAGCGAAGGAAAATCTTTTTGGATGTCGTGGGGAAGATGCATATCAAGAAAGTTTGGCGAGATACGGTTCCATGAACGCCTCGATCAACATCGCTTCGGCGGACGCTTCGTCGAGGCCGCGCGACATGAGATAAAATTTCTTTTCGGCATCAAGACGTCCGACCGTGGCGGCGTGCGAACAACGCACATCCTGGTTTTCGATCTCGAGCATCGGCACAGCATCGATCTCAGCCATGTCGGACAACAACAGCGTTTCTTCTTTCTGGCGGCTGATGCAGCCGGGCGCGTTTTTTTCGACGCGCACGAGGCCGCGGACGATCGCTTTCGCGTTATCGCGAAGCACGCTGCCGACGCGCAGATGCGAAATCGTGCGGGGCGCGGCGTGAATAATTTCATGCCTGATATCAAAGCGCTGGCGGTTCGCGCCGCGCACAAGACTCGTCGCTTCAACCTCAGCGCCTTCGCCTTCAAGGCGCGTCACGAACGTCGTCCGAGAAAATTCCGGTACGGAGCACTCGTCGATCCATTCCAGTTTTGCGTTCCTGGCGAGACGCGCTTCGCGGCGTACGAATTCAACCGACGACGTCGAACGCGTCACGTAGACGACGCGTGCGCCTTCGCCGATTTCAAGATGTATCGCGATGTCGCGAACGCCTTCGACATCTTCAACGATGCGCATCGTCGCGCCAGCGGGAACTTCAATTTTTTTTGTGTGAGACACCAAAGCCGCCCGATCAAACCCTTCGGGATGTTCGGGCATGAAAATGCCGATGCCGTATTTGAGAAGTTTGGTCGCCATATCAACCGACAGACCCTTCCATTTCGAGTTCGATCAGCTTGTTCAGCTCAACCGCGTATTCGAGCGGCAGCGACTTCACGATCGGTTCAACGAAGCCACTCACGATCATGCGCATCGCCGTCTCCTGCGAAAGGCCGCGCGACATGAGATAGAAGAGTTCTTCCTCGCCGATTTTGCCGACCGTCGCTTCGTGCGCCACGTCGATTTTGTCGGTCGTGACTTTCATGAACGGATAGGTGTTCGACACCGAACCTTCATCGATTAAAAGCGCGTCGCATGTCACGCTCGACTTCGCACCTTCGGCGGCCGACGTCGCGCTGACGTAGCCGCGATACGAAGAAATGCCGCCGCCTTTTGAGATGCTCTTGGCGCGGATCGTCGAAGTGGTGTTTGGCGCGGCGTGAATGACTTTTGAACCCGTATCCTGATTTTGGCCGGGTCCGGCAAAAGCGACGCCGAGCGCGTGCGACTGCGAACCTTCGCCGCGCAAAATCGAACACGGGTAGAGCATCGTGACACCCGAACCCATATTCCCGTTCACCCATTCGACGACGCCGTTTTTATCGACAACGGCGCGCTTGGTGTTCAAGTTGTAGGTGTTCTTGCTCCAGTTTTCGACGCTCGAGTAACGAATGCGCGCGCCTTCGTGCACGTGCAGTTCAACGCAGCCGGCGTGAATCGAACTCGCGTTATAACGCGGCGCCGAGCAACCTTCGATGTACTGCACTTCTGATCCTTCATCGGCGATGATCAGCGTGTGCTCGAATTGGCCGCCGCGTTCGGCGTTCATACGGAAGTAGGCTTGAAGGGGAACGTTCACCTTCACGCCTTTCGGCACGTAGATGAACGTACCGCCGCTCCAGACGGCGGCGTGCAGCATGATGAATTTATGATCGTGTGGCGGAATGCAATCCGTCATGAAGTATTTCTTCACGAGTTCCGGATATTTGCGCACGGCTTCATCCATGTTTTCGAAGATGACGCCTTTCTCCTCCCATTCTTTTTTCAAATTGTGGTAGACGACTTCGGAATCGTACTGCGCGCCGACGCCCGAAAGCGCGTGGCGTTCCGCTTCCGGAATGCCGAGCTTCTCGAACGTCTCGCGAATCTTATCCGGCACCGTCGCCCACGACTGCGATTCTTCCGCGTCGGGACGCACGAAATACGTGATCTGCTCGAGATCGAGTTTCGACAAATCCGGTCCCCACGAAGGCATCGGCGTGCGCTTGAACATCTCGAAGGCTTTAAGACGCAGCGCGAGCATCCAGTCCGGTTCATTCTTTGACGCCGAAATTTCCCGGACCACTTCTTCCGTGAGTCCGAGTTCGGCCGCGTGACGAGTCACGCCTTCAGCCGCTTTGTCGTAGACGTCGCGAAAATCTTTATCAGCCATATTATTTGGCGACGTCAGCGATCGTCGTATTCATCAGCGTCGCCATCACTTGCCCCTGCACCTTCGTGAGAATGCCGGCGTCGTGATGATGCGTGACCGCGGTGCACGCTTCGCGTTCCATCGGTCCTTCAACAGCGTTCATCACTTCGGCAACGGTCAGTTCGCGCGCGTCACGCAGCAAGCGATAACCGCCCGCCGCGCCGCGCACGCCTTCAACGATGCCCGCGCGACGAAGTTCCGCGGCGACCTCCTCTAAGAACTTGCGCGACTCCCCACTCTTCTTCGCCACCTCTTCAATCGAAAGCGGCCCAGCATCCTGAGGACGTTGGGCAAGTTCCGAAACGAGGAGTAGACCCAGTTGGGCCTTGCGAGTGACTTTGAGGAGGGATTTCATTCAATTCCTAGTATATCACTGGGAATTAATATCATACCCACAAAATAAGGTCAAGCCTCGTATATGCACTATGAATCATTGACCCGCCGCCCTTTTCGTGGCATATTGTCGCCGTCCGAAACACCCACACTCCCCGGAAAGAGAGGACCGCATGTCGTTCATTCCCGCCGTGTCCGTTTGGAACCGCCAGTCGTACTTCAAGGAGAAGATGAGCCAGCGTGCCTTCGTGGCCGTGTTCTCCCTCTGGATCGCCGTCGGCATCGCGCTCAGCGCCTTCGGCGCCGTCGTCAGCTACGCCTGGCAGCCGAGCTGGCCGATGCTCCTCGGACTGTTCGCTGTCACCATCGCCGGCATCTTCATCGGTCTCAAGGGCGAGCACATCGCCTGGTCGGTGATCGGCTACCTGATGATCGTCATCCCCTTCGGCCTCATGACCGGACCGATCGTCGCGATGTACACGCCGGCCAGCGTCTTCAAGGTGCTGACCGTCACCGCCGGCATGGTCGTCGGCCTCGGCATCGTCGGCACGTCCTACCCGCGCTCGCTCGAGCACTGGGGCATCTGGCTCCTCGGCGCGCTGCTCGTCCTCATCCTCGGCTCCGTCGTGACGATCTTCGCCGGGGCTGTCGGCGTGCAGGTCCAAGGCGCCATGCGCCTCTGGGACTGGGTCGCCGTCGCGCTCTTCTCCGGCTTCGTCGTCTATGACATGAACCGGGCCGTGCGCATCGAGCGGAATCACAAGAACGCGATCGACATCGCGCTCGCGGTCTACCTCGACTTCGCCATCCTGTTCGTGCACCTACTCAGCATCATGGGCACGCCCGTCAAGCGGGACTAGCCCATCACCAGCGCACCCCCGTGCGCTTTTTTCTTGTAAAAATAGAACGACCGCAGACGAGGTCTGCGGCCGAGGAGGTGAAGCGCGAGGGCGCTTCGTTTTTGAGTCCCACGGCCCGGTCATCGAGCCGTGGGGTGGCGGGTACGCGGAGGCGTGGGGTTGGCGGCCTTCACGAGGCACGGCCGCAGCAGACGCTTTCCGCATACACGCCGGCGCCGATGAGCAGCGGTCAGCTGACCGCGCCCTCGCCGACGTCGACGCCGTCGGCGCCGTCGGCGCCGAAGTGGAAGGAAGTTTTGTCAAATGGCTGGGGCGAACCTTGCTTGTTTTCGGCCTTTTCGCTATAGTAGCTCCCGTAATCAATTTCTCCGCGATCGGCCCACCAATGCGTATCCATCCTAAAAAGTTCCATCGCCCCGTCGACGTCGCGCCGCTCTATCGGGCAAACTCCCAGATTCTGTCGCCCGAAGTCCGCGTGATTGACGAACACGGCGTGAACCTTGGCGTTCTCCCGACAGCTTCAGCCGTCGCGACCGCTCAGGAGCGCGGTTATGACCTCGTCGAGGTCGACCCGCGTCCGCAACCGCCGATCGCCAAAATTTTGAACCTCGGTCAATTCAAGTACGAACGCGAGCGCGAAATGCGCAAACAAAAGGCCAAAGCCAAGCAGGTGGAAGTCAAAGGCATCCGCCTCTCCCCTCGCATCGGTGCTCACGACCTCGAGACGCGTTTCCGCCTCGCGGAGCGTTTCCTCGATGAGGGCGATAAGCTCCGGATCGAGATCATCCTGCGCGGCCGCGAGAAGGCCCACGCCGAACTGGCGAAGGGCGTCATCCAGAACTTCGTCAAAACGCTGCAGGAGAAATTCCCCCTCAATATCGAGCAAGCGATCGCTGTGCAAGGGGGCCAGTTGACAATGATCGTCGGAAAGAAGTAAACTACGCCCGCTATGAAAGCCAAAACTAAGAAGGCCTTCGCCAAGCGCATCAAAGTCACCAAAAAAGGGAAACTTTTGAAGCGCGCCGCCGGCCAGGACCACTTCAACGCCCGCGATACGGG
>CAZKMF010000051.1:0-3898 GCA_964553975.1 uncultured Gammaproteobacteria bacterium
CCGGATAAAGCCGGCGCGGCTTCGTTCGTGCCGATGCATCTCATTCGTCCGGTCTTGGCGCAGGTCTTCCGCGGACGCGTACCGGCGCGCGCCCAACTCGGCGTTTCGTATCTCTCTCTCGAAGATGTCGCTGTTTCTGAAGGCGGATTCGGCGCCGTGAAAGGGGAGCGTCTCACGGGTTCACGAGCCCTCGGTATTCCAGCCGTGCGTTCCGGCTCCGCCGCGGCGAAGGCGGGACTCCAAGAAGGCGACGTATTGCTGCGCGCCGACGGCGTCGATCTCCTGAGCGGACGCGACTTGGCCGAAGTGATCGCCGAAGCCGAGATTGGGAGCAAGATTCGTTTCGACGTGCTCAAGGATGGCGCCGAACGTTCGGTCGAGGTGACGCTCGACGGGGAAAAGAGGTAGAATGGAAAAGGAGGTATGACTTTGGACATCACGCAAATTCTTGAGCGGCATTGGAAGACGATCGCTGTCTCCGCCGGCGTTACGATGCTGCTCGCCGCAGCGCTCAGTTTCGTGCGTCCGCTCGAGTACTCTTCGACGATGCGTCTCTTGATCATTCAGAAGGCGAGCCAGAGTCTCGATCCCTACACCGCCATCCGTTCAGCCGAAAGCATCGCCGACAACCTGAGCCAGATCATTTACACCTCGGTGTTTTTCGACAAGGTGACGAGCGCGGGTTTTCAAATCGACAAAAGCTATTTCGACGCCAGCGAAACCAAACGCCGCAAGCAATGGTCCGACATGGTCTCGACGCAGGTGACGCATCAGACCGGCTTTCTCCAGATTTCCGTCTTTCATAAAAATAAGGAACAAGCGTCCGAAATCGCGCGTGCCATCGCCTACGTCCTGACGACCGAAGGCAACCAGTACATCGGCGGGCATGATCTCGCCATCCAGCTGGTCGACACGCCGCTCCAGTCGCGCTTCCCAGTGCGCCCCAACGTGCCGCTCAACGCCTTTCTCGGTGCCGCGATCGGGGTGGTCCTGAGCGCGCTCTACCTGGTGGTAGGGGAGGCCAGGCGCCACCGAAACGTGAAGTTTTCCGGAGCTCCACCCTTGTAAAAACCCATAAAATCGGCCTTCTAGGGCCGATTTTTGATTTATAAGGCTAAAACAGGCTGTGGCGTCCACAGATCTTGACAAAATGGGGAATATGTGGTTTACTACCGAGTCCATTGGAATGGCCAAGTCGTACCTTAAGAAGCTTTGAAATCGCCCGACGTGAAGCCGGGAGGCACCTCCTCCTTGTCTTCCGGACTCCGTCGGGCGATTCCAGCGCTTCTTCGTCACCGCGTAGGCGGATCGATCGCACTGGGCGTTCATCACATCACGGACAGAAACACCACACCAGTTAGGGAGGTGAGTCATGAAGACTCGCTCGATGCTCGTCGCTTTCCTCACGCTCGCTTCCATCTGCGGCACCGCTTCGGCGGAGCCGCCCCACCCCGGCGCCGCGACGGCGCCCGTGGTCGTGGGTCCGTCGTGTCCGCTCCAAGCGGACCTGACGAACTGCCGGACGGGTCTCGCGACCTGCCAGGCGGATCAGAAGCTGATCCTCGACTACGTCATCGCGCAGTGCCCGGCGTTCAAGGGGATGACCCCCGACGCGGTGCTCGATCACGCTCGCAAGGGCGACGATCTGAAGAAGCCGCGCGGCGGCGGTCACCACGGCGGCGGAGGCCACAAGCCCCGTCGTCCGAACCCGACGCCGTCCGCGAGCGCGCCCGCCGTCACAATCCTCGTGGTCGTCGGCGAGCACCAGGCCTTCACGGCCAACGCGGACTGCAAGAACGGCGGGTACTACCTGCCGATCGGCTTCGACACCAACGGTAACAAGGTGCTCGACGCCGACGAGGTGAAGGACCGGCTCCCCGCCTGCAAGGGCGACAAGGGAGACCCTGGCCTGAACGGTGTGAACGGCGCCAACGCGCGCACGACCCCGTCCGAACGCTTCGACTCCGATCCCGCGTGTCCCGCCGGCGGATCCCGTACGACCTCGTACACGGATCTGAACGGCAACGGCGCGCTGGATGTGGGCGAGGAGAACGGACCTCCGATCGTGCTCTGCGACGGCGGCAAGGCGACGGCACACGACGGTCTCGATGGCCGGCCCGGGCACGACGGTACCACCGTCAGCCTCGGCCTGCTGTTCACCGGCGACGTCTTCCGCGCTTCCCACACGCCCGAGGTTCGCTCCTCGGCATTCGGCATCGCGCTCAACCTCGAGCACGATTGGGCCGAAGGAACGCTCGGCGCTGCGTGGTCGCCCGGAATCGATCACGGCACGGTGCTCACCGCGGACTTCGCGGCGTACCTGCTGTGGCATCGTGTCGGCCCCCGTCTCGGTGCGGAGCTCGTCTACGCGGACATCAACGCGAACAACGAAGCGAAGTACCAGATGATGGCGCTCGCGCCCGGCGTGGCTGTGCGCGTCCTCGACGATCGGAACTGGAAGATGCGCGCGGAAGTTCACCTGGGCCTCGGCCTGGCGGGAACCTACTCGCGCTTCGAACGTTCCGAGTCCGTCGGCGGCTCGCTCAGCTTCCTGTACGGCTTCTGATCCTCAAGGAGAACCGCGATCGAGAGGGTTGCGGTTCTCCTCCACCACGTTTCCACCCTCTCTGCCCACAGCAACCGGCCCCCACCGGCACCAACAACGGGGAAGGACCTTGATCATGAAGACCATCGCGAACCTCGGCCTCGCTTTCCTGCTCGCGCTCGCCACCGCCGCCTGCACCACCGTCGCCGACGACGGCGGCCAGAACGGCCCCGACGGCGGCAACGCCATCGACGGCAACGGCGACCTCACGGTCAACCCGCCGCCGGAGTCGACGACCTGGTCCTGCCGCTCCGGCGTCAACGCCGCCGGCGAGGACTACGTCGAGTTCCGCCCGGGGTACCTCAACAACGGCGCCGAGGCCAACGCCTACATCGTCGGCCAGGCGCCCAGCGAGGGCATCGTCGGCTACTTCACCGGGTCCTACGTGACCCGCGGGAAGGACGCCGGTTCGACCTGGTACCGCCTGTACCTCACCGGTCCCGACGGTCAGGAGGCCGTGCTCACCTACGCGCGCTGCGTCGACACCGTCGGCAACAACAGCGCGTGCTGGGCGCAGTACGGTCTGCCCCTGCCGGCGACCAACGCAGGTCCGTTCCGGACCTGCAACGGCACGTCGTGCGCCTGCAAGTTCAAGCGCAACCACGGCCACCCGGCCACCGCGCTCGGCGGCAACTAGCCGGCGCGCGCCTCTCGACCTCGGCCCCGATCATCTCGATCGGGGCCGTTTCTTTTTGCGCATATATTGACATAATCGCTTATTTGTGCTATTCTGCGTGGTCGACCATCGTCACGCCCATGTTGGGAATGACGACGAATGGTCGATGGACGGTCGCAAGACCATTTTCGAAGCCGCGTACGGCGTCTTGATCCGCGGTCCCTAACGGTTGACCGCGACGACGCGGGAAACGGTCGCCTTACGGCGAAGGAGAACGACGGTTACGGACACTGTCCACGCCCTTTCAACCTCAGCGAGGAGATCCCATGGTCAAGTGCACCTGTTTCTGTGCTGTCCTGGCTGCCGCCGGCTGCGCGTTCGACCCCTCCGGCAACAGCGCTGCGGGTCCGACGCCCGATGGCTCCGTCAGCAACGACGGCGACGCTGGCATCGATGGCAACACCATCGACGCCCCCGTCGTCATCGACGCTCCTGACGCCATGCCGATCGACGCGTCCCCCGACGCGACGGTCTGCCCGAGCGACCAGGTCGCGACGCCGGACGGTTGTCAGACGCGCCCGTCGATCCACTGTTCGGTGGAGACCGACGGGAACGGCATGCGCTGGCGCCGGCTCGACTTCAGCGGCTGGGTGACCTACGGGCTCCTGGACGACGCG
>CAZKMF010000052.1:0-3555 GCA_964553975.1 uncultured Gammaproteobacteria bacterium
AACAGGGGTTCAACTCGACGATCCCGGCCGGCAACGACGAGCTGATGATCACCTTCAACATGAACACGAGTCCGATTGCTTCGGGCTTCCCGTTCGTGTCCGCCGATCTCACCTCCGACAACGGTATTCTCTACGGCATCAACCGTCACAACAACAGTTTGATCCTTTTCGATCGCTTCTCTCTGCAGAACGCGAACGCGGTCGTCTTCGCGACGTCCGGCGCCGGCAAAAGCTACACGGTGAAACTCGAAGTATTGCGATCGCTCATGATCGGTACGGACGTGATCATCATCGACCCGGAAATGGAATACAAACACCTTTCCGACGCGGTCGGCGGCACCTATATCAACATCTCGCTCGCTTCCGACTCCAAGCTGAACATCTTCGATTTACCGCGCGCGGTGGGCGAGGATGTGCGTTCCGAAGACATTATTCGTTCGGCCGTTATCGCGGTCAAAGGCTTGATGCGCATCATGTTCGGCTCGGTGACGACAGCGGAAGACTCGATCATCGACCGCGCGTTGCTTGAAACCTACGCCAAGAAAGACATTATTCCTGGTGTCGACTTGGCGACGATTGAACCGCCGATCTTGTCGGATTTCCAGCAAGTACTCGAAGGCATTACCGGCACGGAAGACTTGCAGATCAAGCTTCGCAAATACACCGAAGGCACCTTCGCCGGTCTTTTGAACTCGCCGACGACGATCGAAATGACCAACAAGCTCGTCGTCTTCAGCGTGCGCGATCTTGAAGATGAATTGCGTCCGCTCGGCGTCTATACGATCGTCAACTATATCTGGAACGTCGTCCGTTCGGAACGCAAGAAGCGCATTCTGGTGATTGATGAAGCCTGGTGGCTCATGCAAAACGACGATTCGGCGAAATTCATCTTCGCGCTGGTGAAGCGCTGCCGTAAATACTTCCTGGGCGTCACGACGATCACGCAGGACGTTAACGACTTCTTGCGCTCGCCGTACGGACAGGCGATCGTCACGAACTCATCGATGCAGGTGCTTCTCAAACAGTCACCGGCCTCGATCGATCTCGTCCAAAAGACGTTCCTTCTGACCGAAGGCGAGAAGTATCTCTTGCTTGAAGCTGGCGTCGGCGAAGGCATCTTCTTCGCCGGGTCCAGGCATGCAGCGATTAAAGTCGTCGCCTCCTATTCGGAAGATCAAATCATCACCTCGGATCCGCGCCAGCTGCTTGAAATCGAGAACGCGAAAAAAGAACTCGACGCGCAGTTGCTCCAATCCGCTGAGAACCCTTCATAACGCCTATGACCGCTCGCCGCCGCGCCATTCTCATCATCGTCCTCGCTGTCCTCCTGGTCGGCGTGATTATCGCCGCCATCGTGCTCGTGAGCCGCGCGCTGCCGAAGCCGCAAGTCGCCGCGCCTGTCGTCGAAACGCCTGCTCCAACTCCTGAACAGCTGGCCACGGCCGATATCATCAAGAATCCGCTCGTGCCGGCCGTCGCCGCTCCCGCCGGACGCACCGCCGCCGCGCAGATGGCGGAGCTTTTTGCCGAGCGGTTCGGCAGCTATTCGAACCAAGGCGATTATCAGAACGTCCGCGATCTCTTGCCCGTCATGACGGCCAGTTACCGCAAGACGACGGAAGCGACGCTCGCCTCCTTGAAACCTCAGCAAAGCCAGACGTTCGAAGGCGTGACGAGCAAGAAAGTGTCGACGGACGTGCGTTCGTACAGCGCCTCCGCCGGTACGGCCGTCGTAGCCGTCACGATGCAGCAGGAAAAACGTTCTGGCACGACGACGGTCGTCGGCTATCGGACGCTGCGCATGGAACTGAAGAAGGACGGAGAGGATTGGCTCGTGGACAGCGCGCGCTGGGAGAATGAATTGACACCCGCAACCTGAGTCCCGTAGAACGCGCCTGTATGATCGGGCGCGTTTTTGATTTTCTCTTCCCGTTGGAGTGCATCGCCTGCGGCGCTTCCGGACGCCATTGCTGTGAAGCATGTGTTTCACACATTCCGCTTCTCCCGCGGTTTTGGCACGAACCGGAGCTACGCGCGTCGGCGGCATTCGCGTACGGGCATCCGCTCGTGCGGCGTTTGTTGCACGATCTGAAGTTCGAAGGTTGGACGTGCGTGCGGCCCGCAATTGAGTTTCTCGCCCAGCAATGGGCGATCAAGATTGGCGGAGGATTTTGTCTGCGCGGCACGGTCGTCATCCCCGTACCGCTCCACTCATCGAGACTGCGCGAAAGAGGATTCAACCAAGCCGCATTCTTAGCGCGGGCTATCGCGGAGCCTCTCGGTCTTCGCGTACGTGAAACGTGGCTTGCGCGCGTCGTCAAAACGAAACCGCAAACCGGCAGTAATGATCGTGCGCGTAACGTCGCCGCGGCGTTCGTCGCGCGTCTGCCGAAACAGGCAAAAGGTTTGCCGATCCTGCTCGTCGATGACGTCTGGACGACGGGTGCGACGATGAAAGAATGCGCTAAAGCGCTCGCGGCTGCCGGAGCCGGTCCGGTCGTCGGTTTCGCGCTGGCCTGGGGAAAAGGAGAAAAAGAAAAGCCCCGCGTCGCGGAGCATGTCAGAGCTTGAGGTCGTTGTGCGCGGGGGAGACGTACTTCTCCTCCGTCAGGCCGATCAGGGTGGTGCCGGCGTCGACCTGCGCCTCGTGCCAGACGCGGGTGGGCACGAGTAGTCGCTTACCGGGCACGAGCTCGTAGGTCTCCACCTCGCCGTTCGCGGGGTTGGTGAGCGAGAACACGGCCTTGCCGGACACCACCGTGAACAGCTCGGCGTAGGCATGGTAGTGCCGACCGAGCACGCCGTCGATCTTCATCGTGGCGATCTTGAGCTGCTCGGCAGCCTTGAACGGCAGGTCCATGTTGAACACGGGAACGAGCGTACGACGCGCATCGTCGTGCGCCCCGGGGATGTCTTCGAACACGACGCCTTCGATCATCGGACTCTCCTGGCTGGGTGCCGGAAGGATAGCAATTCGGCTCAAACTGTCAATGTGGCGAGTTTGCGTTTCCTGAGTTTTTGCGTAGGATAGTGGGGTGTGGAGGGGTGGCCGAGCGGTTTAAGGCAACGGTCTTGAAAACCGTCATTCCGCAAGGAATCGTGAGTTCGAATCTCACCCCCTCCGCCAAGGATTTTCAATGAAAAAAGTTTTTCTCATCCACGGGTTTGAAGGCTCTCCCAACGGCGGCTGGCGGTCGAGGCTCATGGGGGAGTTGGCGGCGGCAGGCGTTTACGCCTGCGCGCTTTCGATGCCGGATCCCGAAGCGCCGAAGGTCGACGCTTGGGTCGAAGAAATCGCGCGGTACGCCGAGCGCGATGCGTATGACGAGCTGTATCTTGTCGGCCATAGTCTCGGGGTTCCGGCGATTCTTCGATTCCTTGAGCGCGCAACGACGCGTGTTCGGATTGCGGGTGCCGTGTTTGTGTCCGGCCCGGTCAAACCGGTCGGTGATAACGCTTCGATCAACGCCTTTTTGCGTCCCGCGTTTGATTTTGACGCGATTCGTTCCCATGTCAGCAAAACGTGCGTGATCCACGGTGACAACGATCCTTTTG
>CAZKMF010000053.1:0-1809 GCA_964553975.1 uncultured Gammaproteobacteria bacterium
CGTCCAGGTGCAAATCACCATGCGGACCGGGCACTACACGAAACTGCGCAAGTATGTGAAGCGGCGCATCGGCATCCGCGGCGTCGTCAGTCTGTACGTCGAGATCGTGAGCGATGCGCTGCGTGACGTTGCCGAGATCGCTTCCGCGCTCATCTCAGCCGCAGTTGAAGTGCGGTCGCAGCCGCTTGAGGGTGACGCGCTGTTACGCGGCCTTCGTATCGGACGAGAAATCTCGTACTTCAATCTTCTCGATCGTCTCGAGGAGTTGAGACGCGAACGCGAGTCGCCAGAACGTCAACAGCAGCTCCTGCGTGGAGTGGCGCAGGACTTCTGTAGCGAGCACTTCACCATCTTCGGTGAAGACGGCATGTTCCACGACGCGCACTACATCGACGTCGACGACGGCGCGTTCCGCAAGAAGCTTCGTGAGAGCATTGGCAACGACAGCGCGACGTACCTGGTCTGGTACCTGCCGGCCGGCAAGTTCGCCCGCGATGTGCGCCCGCGCCCCGAGGCCGAGCGTCCCGCTCCATCAGCATGATCGTTCCCAACGCGGACGATCTTTTTTTGTAGGCCAGTCGGAGGAGGATCGGCGAGGGGATTGACCTTGCTCCTTTTGGCCGATAAGCTTGGCCTGATATGCGCTATTCCCAACTCTTCGGAAAAACTTCCAAAAACGCCCCTTCTGACGCCGACTCGCCGAACGCGCGTTTGCTCGAGCAGGGCGGGTTCGTCGAGCACGTCATGGCCGGCGTTTATTCGTGGCTGCCGCTCGGTCTTTCGGTGCTCCGTAAAGTCGAGCAGATCGTGCGCGAAGAAATGAACGCACTGGGCGCCCAGGAAATTTTCATGCCGTCGCTCCAGCCGAAGGAATATTGGGAGGCGACCAAACGCTGGGAAGGCGTCGATGTGCTTTTCAAATTGAAGTCGCAGACGGAAAAGGAATACGCGCTCGGTTGCACGCATGAGGAAGTCGTCACGCCGCTCGCTCAGAAGTTCACGCGCTCTTACAAAGAGCTGCCCTTCGCCGTCTACCAGATCAACACCAAATTCCGTGACGAACTGCGCGCCAAGTCTGGCGTCCTGCGCGGCCGCGAGTTCCGCATGAAGGACATGTACAGCTTCCACACCAATCAAGCGGATCTCGAAGCTTTCTACGCGCGTGCGCTCGAAACGTACGTGCGCGTGTTCAAGCGCTGCGGTTTGGACGTGAAGGTCGTGCAAGCGTCCGGCGGTATTTTTACGGAAAAGCTGACGCACGAATTCCAAGCGCAGACGGAATCGGGCGAAGACACCTTGCTTGTTAGCGCGTCGTGCTCATTTGGACAGAACACCGAAGTGGCTACCTTGCGGGAAGGGGACGCCTGCCCGAACGGCGATGGTGCGCTCGTGAAAGCGAAGGGTATCGAAGTTGGAAACATTTTCGATCTCGGTACCAAATACACCGACGCCTTCGGTTTTAATTTCATGGACGAAGAGGGCAAGCAAGCGCGCGTGCTGATGGGCTGCTACGGCATCGGCACTTCGCGACTCGTTGGCGCGATCGTCGAGGCGTTTAACGACGACAAAGGCATCGTTTGGCCAAAGAGTGTCGCGCCGTTCCAGGTGCACGTCGTCGCGCTCAAGTCGAAAGACGAAGAGAAGCAAAAATTGATCGATACCACGGTGACGGCGATCGAAAGCGAACTCGGCGCGAAAGGCGTCGAAGTCCTCGTTGACGATCGTGACAAAGGCGCGGGCGAAAAATTCGCCGATGCCGATTTGATCGGTATCCCGCTCCGCCTCGTCGTTTCGGAAAAATCCCTCGCC
>CAZKMF010000054.1:0-7306 GCA_964553975.1 uncultured Gammaproteobacteria bacterium
TCGCCAAGAAAACCGACCTGCCGTTCGAGCCGCAGCGCTTGAATGATTTTAAACTTCTGCTCCGGCGTGACGCGCGCGAATACATCCTGCGCCTCCACAAGACGATGGAACTCTTCCGGCGAAACGGTCTCCAGCATATCACCCGTCACGACGTCTTCCGCGCGTGAAAGCACGCCGATCTCGACACCGATCGCTCCGGCAACCTCCGGTGCGTCTCCGGTCAGGATTTTCACGCGCACATTCAAACGACGAGCTTCCGCAATCGACGCCTTCGCCGTCGTCTTGAGCGGATCGATAAACGTAATCCTACCGACGTAGACTAAGCCGCGCTCGTCCTCATCACCATACGTTTCTTTTTCCGAGACGCGACGGACGGCCAGCGCGAGCACGCGCCTTCCATTTACTCCGTCCGCGCGTACCGCCGTCCGTTCGGCATCCGCCATCTCCACCGTCAGAGTTTCCTCTCCATCCACGCGCATCCGAACCGCAGACCGCGCTAGCACTTCTTCTGGAGCGCCCAGAACGGCAAGCCACCGCTCGCGTCCATCCATAAAGACCGCCGTTGCTCGCCGTCTCTGCGGATCGAACGGTACAAACCAAGCTCGATTCGTAACTGAGGCCCGTCTTGAAGCCGCCGCGCCAGCGTAGATCGCCAAAGCGGCGTCGAAGGTTTTTGGCGAAGCGGAGGGATTGAGCAATTCACCTTCCGCCGCCACAGCGAGCGCCCATTGCAGGCTTCGCGCCGGAACGTCCGAAGCGACAGCATCGACCTTCATGACGCCTTCGGTGATCGTGCCCGTTTTGTCCGTGCAAAGAATTTCAATGTGACCCAGGTCTTCGATGGCGGAAAGGCGCTTCACGACAACGTGGCGCCGCGCGAGCTGCAGAGCGCCGCTCGAAAGCGTCAGTGAAGTAATGGCGGGCAACGCTTCTGGTACAACGCTGACGGCCAGAGCGACGGCAAACAAAAATTGCGGCACGAGTTGCTCTCGACCCTTCAGAAAGATATTGACCGCGAAAACTACGGCCAGCACGATCAGCACGGCTTTCAACAAAAAGCGGCTGAAGTCGCGGATATTCAGTTCGAACGCGCTCACGCGCGGCGTCTCTTCGACAAGTTTCGCGATATGACCGATGACGGACTTGGCTGCACCGACCGTCACAACCGCTTCGCCATAGCCGGCGGCGACATGCGTCAGCAAATACGCCATGTTTCCCGCCCGTTCCGTTGCACCGTTCGCTTCGGGTGCGACGGTTTTTTGGGCCGTGATCGACTCCCCCGTCAGCACCGATTCGTCGATCGTTAATCCATGGCTCACAACGACGCGCACATCAGCCGGCACTACGTCCCCCGGCTCAAGTAACACGATGTCACCCGGCACGAGGCGTCGGCGATCGATCTCAACAACATCGCCGCCTCGTCGCACGCGCGTACGCGGCGCCAACCGTTCCTTCAGTTTTTCAAGCGCGCGCTCCGAACGATATTCCTGAAAAAAGCCGATGCCGGTATTCACGGACAGCATCACGAGAATCGTCAGGCCATCGATCCATTCTTGAAGCCCGAGTGAAACGATTGCCGCCGCCGCGAGCAAATAGATCATCGGCGAACCGAATTGCCGCCGAAACACGTCCCAACCGCCGACGCGCTTGGCGACCAGCTCGTTGGGGCCGAACGCGGAAAAACGAGCGCTCGCCTCGGCATCAGAGATGCCTTCGGGCGACGTTCGGAACGAAGAAAAAACCTCCTCGAGTCCCATTTTCGAAGGCGCTTGCGAAGGCAACGTGTCGAACGCGGCGCGCGGTTCCATGGCGCCATCGTACCATATTTAGGCGAGAACCCAGCGGCCGCGTTTCTTTATCACCAAGCCGTCTTTTTCCAGTCCCGCCAATACGCCGATCAGCCAGTCGCGATGCGCATCGTCGTCATAGCGCTCGCGTACGCTTCGTCCGAGTCGATCGAGCGCGGCCGTCGGCAGGGATCGCGCTCGCAAAAAATCAATGACGCGGCCGCGATAAATGCGGTTGGGAATACCCAGCGCGTCAACGCGTTCCTTGCGCGCCGTTTTTTGAGAAGGGAGTTTTCGAATTTTCAAAATGCGCGGATACGCTTTGCACGAAGCACGCAATGGACACGCTTCGCAGGCGGGACGCTGCGCTTTGCAGATTGTGGCACCGATATCCATCAATCCTTGATTGACGTCGTACGCCCGGTTTTTCGGCACGGATTCCTCCCAGCGCGCCCAGGCGCGCGTATCGAAACGTTTCGGATCGGCCAGCGGCCCTTTGAAGACGCGATTCAACACGCGTCGAAGATTCGTATCGGGCGCGAGAGTCTGTTCGCGAAACGCGAAAGCGCGGATCGCTCGCGCCGTGTAAGGGCCGACGCCTTTTAGCGCCAAGAGCGACTCAAGATCGCTCGGCAAACGTCCGCCGTGCCGCGCAACGACGGCCTCCGCCATCGCTTTCAAGCGCAGCGCGCGCATGTTGTAGCCAAGACCTTTCCAGGCCCGCACAACGTCGGATTGCGGCGCGGCGGAGAGCGCCTCCCAAGAAGGAAAGAGACGCGTAAAGTTCAAAAAAAGCGGCACGACGCGGTCAACCTGCGTCTGCTGCAGCATGCATTCGGAAACGACGATGCGGTACGGGTCTTCGGTACGACGCCACGGCAAATCGCGACCATCCGCGCGATACCAGGCGGCGATCTTTCCCCAAAGCGACGTCATGCGTACAACGATGCGCGTTCGTCGTCGGACAACGTCCTCCACTCCCCCTGCGGCAAATCGCCAAGTTCGACGCCGCCGACGCGCACGCGCACGAGCTTCAGCACGCTGTACCCAAGCGCTTCGCACATGCGGCGGATCTGACGATTCTTGCCTTCCGTAATCGTGATAAGAAACCGCGCCGGACCGATCTGTGAGACCTTGGCCGGACGTGTCTTGAGACCGAGAATGCGCACGCCCTCGGACATTTTTTGGAGAAACTCCGGTTTGAGGTCTTTGTTGACGCCGACGTCGTATTCTTTCTCGGTGCCGGAGTCGGGACGCATCAAACGGTCGGCGAGCGCGGTGTCGTCGGTAAAAAGAAGAAGACCGGACGAAGCGACGTCGAGGCGTCCGATCGGAAACAAGCGTACGTTCGGCAGCGGACGATCTGAATCACAGAGCGCGTCCATGACGTTGTCCGGCATCGACGTGTCGGTCGTGACGATCAAACCAACCGGCTTATGAAACGCAATCACGGTCTGCACTTTCGGAGGCACGACTTTTTTTCCGCCGACCGCGACTTCATCCCCTTCTTCAATCTGGTCACCCAACTTGGCGCGCTTGCCGTTGATCGTCACCTTGCCGGCTTCAATCAAACGATCGGCCTCGCGCCGTGAAGCGACGCCGGCACTGTTCAAAAATTTATTGACGCGCATACGGTGATAATTCAGCTATGACGATAAATCTTTTGAAGGCGGTGCCGACGGGGTATGACGTCTGAAGCGTCAGCATTTTTTTGACACCGTCGCCCTGCGAAAGCACCGAGAGATCTTTCGGCGTGACGATCTTCGTGCCGGTCACGAGATACAAGTACGGGGTTCCGGAAGCATCCGTGACTTCAATTTCGTCACCAACGCGCACGGACGGAAGTTTGGCGAATACCGTCTTATAAGCGCCGGCGCTCCAAAGATAATCGCTTGAATGACCGAAGAAGTAGGCGTTGCCGGGTTGTCCAGGAAGCGCGGTACCGGGAAAATGGACGACGCCGTTCTGTAACGCGCGCTGAAACGCTTCTTCACTTCGCGCCGCGGACTCGACGATCGGCGCGTCGATGCCGAGCCTCGGAATAGCCAGACGCACCGCCTGCGTCGACGTTGAAGAGGCCGACGCTGATTCCGAGAACGAAAGTTCTTCGGCACCGCCAAAGCTCGCGCGCACCCAGGGCCACGCCATGACAAAAACCGACGCGACCAGCGCAGTGAACGGCAACAAGATGTGGGCGTGACGGCGCGCGGATTTGATCATAGACGTAAACACGCCGGTGTAACCGGCGTGCGTATGATATCAAGAACGTTTACGGAACGACAGCGCGATGCCGAGTGCCGCGAAGACCAACGCTTCGGGAACGGGAGAGCCGCCCGTGCGCGGCAATTCTTCGTCGGACGTCGAGGATGTCGTGGAAGACGAGCCGCTCGGGTCGGTCGTGGACGTTCCCGGCGGGTTCCCTCCAGGCGGAGCGGGCGGCGTGCAGTTCTCGCTACCGAGGACGCACGGCGGTGTCGGCGGATTGCAGACGTAACCGGCCGGGCAAGGATTCGAAGGCGGAGCGGGCGGCGTGCAGTTCTCGTTACCGAGGACGCACGGCGCGACGACATCGTCGTAGGTCACGACGCAAGAAGCGAATCCGTCCGGAACGAGCGTGCCGCTGCAACCGGCGCTGTACGTGCGCGTGTATCCAGCTACGTCAGCCCCTTCGACCTGATACGTGCCGGGCGCGACCGAAAGCGTAAAGCCCGGAGCGGGATAGCCCGCAAAGGTCGAGAGCGTCGACAAACCGTCGCCGTACGTCATCAAGACGCCAGCCGGCAGCAAGGTGCCGCCATTGTCGTTGACGACGTTTGTAACGACCGTCACCGTGGCGTGGCGTGTACCGCCGCCGCCTCCCGGAGTTACAGGCGCCATCGCTGCCTGAACGGATCCGGCCGAGGCCAGGAACATCGCCGCGAGCGCGATCGAGTGGAAAATTTTGCGCATATTTTCGTAAAGAATATGGGGAGAGGTTAAGGTAAGAACCTTTGAGCGTCAAGGGTCCAACCCTCCATACTCATTATATTGACAACGTTCCGATAAACCGATACGATGTCGGCGCATTCGGGGATCGTCTAATGGTAGGACAACAGACGCTGAATCTGTTTATCTTGGTTC
Organism: uncultured Gammaproteobacteria bacterium; assembly: GCA_964553975.1. Lineage (GTDB taxonomy): Bacteria > Patescibacteriota > Patescibacteriia > SG8-24 > DYFX01 > DYFX01. The sequence goes on from CAZKMF010000054.1 coordinate 4,908, forward strand.
GAATCCAGGTCCCCGAGCCATGCCAGCGCCCATCGAAGACCGACGGGTGCAGCACCAAAGAAGACCCGGCCTTATCGGCCGGGTCTTCTTATTCCATAACCAATCCCCATAGCCACGTCTGGTTCTCCTTGGTACTTGCTACATTCCTCTGTAGCCCTTCCTACAAGTATTCAATACCGATGAAACTGGGTGACTTCATCTACACCATCAACCGTCATTGTTGCAGACAACTAAAACGAACCGTTCGATTCCCTGCAAATTTTTTCTTTCTTCTCAACACTTATGCCTTTTGGCATTTTACTTATTGTAAAAACCCCACTGTAATTTTCTAAGTCAACACCATTAATGTTTGACGCTTTTAAGTAATACTCGCCTAGAGAAAGTACCCCAACCTTCCAATTCACGCTTTGAGAATTTGATCCTATTTCGTGTTCCATCACTAAACCACTTATCGTCGGCTCAACCGTTTTTGTCGTGTCAGCATTAATGAGAGTAGTTTCCAATGAACGTGTCGTTGTTGACGATTGAAAAGAAATTTGGTATGTGCAACCAACGTACACCTCACTGTTTCTTTTTGGAAAGACAAAAGAAAAATTCAAATCAGTCGATGTCGCTGAGGTTAAAATGGTTTCTGGAGTAGAGGTGGATACTAGAATTTGCTCTTTGTGTTTTTCAGAAAGATGTACCGGCTGAGCCGTCGTAAATGCGAAACTCGAAGCGCTTAAATTGTCTAGCGCTTTGTTAAATTGCTTGAGTACCAAATGTGTAAAAACGGCGGTACCACCGACCAAAATAAGACATACCAAAAAAATACGTATCCATTTTTTCATACCAAGACAAAAATGGTTACGGAACTAGACTCATCTCTCCATCTTCTCTTTTTGATCAGAAAAACCAGCCCTGATGTGCCTAACAGCTTCGCCGATACCTCGAGCAAGTTCCGGAATTTTTTTGGCCCCAAAAAGCAAAACGAAGATAGCAGCCAAGATGATTAACTCTCTAGTTCCTAATTCGAACATGGTGTTTCTATTATCGAGCTTCTGCCGATTTTAATCCGATTAACCGTTGCTTTTATCGGTCACGTCTTTCTTTTCCGCTTCCGAAAACACACCCCTGATGTGCCTAACCGCTTCGCCGATACTACGAGCAAGTTCGGGAATCTTTTTGGCACCAAAAAGCAAGACAAGGATAGCGGCCAAGATAACTATTTCCCGAGTTCCTAGTCCAAACATAGTTTTTCACTATCTAGCGCTCACCTTTTTTGACTCATGATACGCATTAGTCGGCAAAGGTAAGCGAATCGAAAGCATTAAGTATCCTACACCTTTACCTTCGTATCCTGCTTGTTTTTTTCACCCGAAACTCCTCCGCTCATGTGCCTAACAGCCTCGCCGATACCTCGAGCAAGTTCCGGAATCTTCTTGGCGCCAAAAAGCAAGACAAGGATAGCGGCCAAGATGATTATCTCTCTAGTTCCTAATCCGAACATAGGGCTTTTTACTATTGAATAATATGGTTCCCTCATACAATAGCACAAGCGGCAGTGCCATCGCCACTAATGATACACCATCAGTAGGGGGAAGCAAGGAAGTCAGACAAAATGTCAGAAAATAAGCGATGCGCCTGTTGTTTTTAAGGAATTTAGGTGTAGTTATCCCCAGTTTTACAAGGAGAGACAGGATGAGCGGGAACTCAAAAACTAGGCCCAACAAAGCAGAGGTAACCATCATTTGGGACAAAAACTGACCGACATTCCAGTAGTTGGCAATCCCTAAACTGATGTTGATGGCAGCCAATAATCCTAAAGCGTTGTATAGAATGAAAAAACCATAAATGAATCCAACAACGAATAAGCCGACGCTTACAGGGATGGATTTTAAGATTTGAATTTTCTCGCTTCGAGTTAATGCGGGTAAAACGAAGGCATAAAAACTAAAGATTACGTACGGAACAGAAGCCATGGTCGCTAGGAAAAAACCGACATCCATCGCTATATCAGTAAACTGAAACGGTGAGGAGGTGGCGATCACGACCTGATCAATATGAACGAATTCTAGTGTTTTTTTCAAAATAGGTCCGGCTGAGAGAAAGCCGACCAAAAAGAATGCGATAAATAAAATCACTCCGCGATACAATCGATGACGCAAATCTTCCAGAAAAGGAAGAAAATTCTCTATGCTTTTATTGAAAGTTTCCAAAGAGATCAGCCAGCTTTATACTGGACATTTACTGAGACGTAGCGGGTAGCCTTTCTGTCGAAGTAGCCGTGGTGGTGGTTGTGGTCGAGGTGGTGAGCGGAGGGGCTACCTCGATAGGTGTCGTGTCCACAGGCGCCGTGATAGGCGTGGAGGTGGCCGTGGTGGTGGTTGTGGTCGAGGTGGTGAGCGGAGGGGCTACCT